>DASYBH010000465.1:0-5423 GCA_036500885.1 Candidatus Dormiibacterota bacterium | reverse complement strand
CCTGGTGGGCGACGGACGCCTGGTGGCCGACGGGCACCTCGTGGGCGACGGACGCCTGGTGGGCGACGGGCACCTCGTGGGCGTCGAGGGCACCGCCGACATCGACCCGGAAACCGCCTGATGCGGCAGCGAAGGCGTGCGCGCTGGAAGCTGCTCGGGTCTGTCCCGAAGATCGCCGGCTCGGCCGGGCTCCTGGCCTGGCTCCTCAGCCGCACCGACCTCGGCTCGATCGGCAGATCGCTGTCCAGGGCCGACTGGACGTGGCTGGCGATCGCCCTGCTGCTGAGCGTCACCGCCACCCTCGTCCAGGCCAGGCAGTGGCAGCGGCTGCTTCGAGCGGTGGGTCTGGAGCGGACCACCGCGCGCAGCCTTCGCATCGTCTTCGTGGGCACGACCTTCAACGCCATCCTTCCCAGCTCGATCGGAGGTGACGCCGCCAGGGCGGTGCTGGTGGCCAGGGGGCCGGGCGAGCGAGCGGCGGCCGCCGTCGCGGTGGTGATGCAGCGCCTGCTCAACCTTCCGGGAATGGTCCTCCTGCTCGGCCTGGGGCTGGCGCTCACGGCCACCACCCCGGCCGCCGCCCGGACCCGTCCCTTGGCGCTGCTGGGGGCGGGTGCGGGGCTGGCCCTTGTCGGCGTCGCGCTGAGCCCCGCCGCCGGGCGCGTCGCGAGCAGCGCACGGCTCTCCAGGCTGCCCGGCTGGAGCGCGCTGTCCAGCGGCCTGCGGCTGCTCGACGAATTCCGGGCCCGACGCGCCGAGCTCGCGGCGGCGGGCGTCCGCGGCGTGCTCTTCTGGTCGCTCGCGGTCCTCAACCACTGGGCCTACATGCAGGCCGTGGGGGTTCGCCCATCCCTCGGCTACGCGGCGGTGGCCGTCACCCTGGTCAACGGTCTGACCATGCTCCCGATCTCCATCAACGGGTACGGCGCGCGAGAGAGCGGCTACGTGGCGCTCCTCGCCGGGGTGGGGCTGGCCACGTCGGCGCAGGCGTTCTCGGTCGGGCTGCTCGTCAGCGGCCAGAGCCTGCTGCTCGGGCTGGTCGGAGTCGCCTGCCTGCTCGGCCTGCGCGGCTCGCCGGCCCGGCCCACGGCGACCACGAGCATCGCGACGGCGCTCCGGTCCGAGCCGGGCGCCACCAGCCTCGGAGGCCGCGGCCGCACGGCCGCACGCCAGTTCGCGAGGCTCGACCCGCCGCAGTACGCATCCATCCTGGCGCTGCTCGCGATGGCGGTCGTCGTCATCCTCGCGCTGATGGGCATGCACATCCACAACGCCCTCGACCAGGCCGCGGCCGGCCGGTAGCTCCCGCACACGTTCGGAGGTTCGAAGAAGATGCGCATCCTGATGCTGGCCCCGGAGCCGGTGTACACGCCGCGCGGCACCCCGATCAGCGTGATCAACCGGTGCCGCGCACTGGCCGCGCTCGGCCATCGGGTCGATCTGGTCACCTATCCCATCGGCGACGACGTCGCCATCCCCGGCCTGCGGTTCATCCGCACGCCGCGGCTGCCGGGCCTGAGCCGGGTCAGGATCGGCCCATCTCTGGCCAAGCTGCCGCTCGACGGCTTCGTCCTCCTCGCCGCGGTCCGGCAGCTGCTGACGAACCGGTACGACGTGCTCCACACGCACGAGGAGGCCGGGGTGATGGGCTGGCTGCTCCGGGGCGTCTTCCGGCTGCCTCACGTGCACGACATCCACTGCGACATGCTGGGCGTCCTGCGCGACTACGGCTTCCGCCGGCGGCATCCGCTGGTGCTGGTGGCCGGCTGGCTCGAGCGGCGGGCGCTCCAGGGCGCAGAGGCGCTGATCGTGGTCTTCCCGCGACTGGTGCCGGCGGTGCGACAGCAGGCGCCCCGGACACCGGTCCACCTGGTCAACAACACGGCGCTCGACGGCCTGGCGGACGCGGAGCTGGTCCGCCGGCTCCGCGCGCGGTGGGGCCTGCGCCGGCCCGTGATCCTCTACGCCGGCACGCTCGAGCCGTACCAGGGGATCCCGCGGCTGCTGGAGGCGATGCGGCCCGTGAGACGGGCGCTGCCCGAGGCCAGGCTGGTCCTCGTGGGCGGGCGGCCGGAGCAGGTGGAGGAGACGGCCCGTCTGGCCACCCGCCTCGACGTCGCCGGCAGCGTGACAGTCGAGGGACAGCGGCCGGCGGGGGAGATCCCCTCCTACGTGGCCGCCGCCGACGTCCTGGTCTCGCCGCGCCTGGATGGCATCAACACCCCGCTGAAGCTCTACACCTACCTGCGGGCCGGCAGGCCCATCGTCGCGACGCGGACGGAGAGCCACCTGCAGATCCTGAACGAGCGCTGCGCGGTGCTGGTGGACCTCGGCCCGGATGCGATCGCCGAGGGCCTGATCGCGGTCCTGCGGGACCGGGCGCTGGCACACCGGCTGAGCCTGGGAGCGGCGGAGCGGGCGAAGGACTTCGGGATCGACCGGTTCCTCCGTGAAACGGCGGCGGTCTACGAGGGAGTCGGCGCACCGGCGCCGACGGAGCCCGCCCTCAGGCAGGCCGCCAGCGCTCTCACCGGGAGCGCGTGACATGTGCGGCATCACCGGCTACGTCACGCTCGACCCCGACATCGTGGGCGAACCGGACCTGCACGCGATGAGCCTTGCGCTCGATCATCGTGGTCCCGACGACTCGGGGTGGATGGTGGACGGGGGCGTGGGGCTCGCGCACCGCCGCCTCGCCATCCTCGACCTCACCCCGGCCGGGCACCAGCCGATGGAGGGCCCGCGAGGCACGTGGGTCACCTACAACGGGGAGATCTACAACTTCCACGAGCTCGCTCGCGAGCTCCGCGCCGCCGGTGTCGAGCCCCGCACCCGCTGCGACACCGAGATCCTGCTCCTGATGCTGCACCGGCATGGGCTCCATGGCGCCCTGTCCCGGTTCAACGGCATGTTCGCGTTCGGTCACTGGGACCCTCGCAACCAGACCATGACGCTGGTGCGCGACCGGCTTGGCGTGAAGCCGCTGTACTACTACGCGGACTCCAGCTGCCTGGTCTTCGCCTCGGAGCTGAAGGCGCTGGAGCGGTGGCGGCGGTGCCCGAGGGAGATCGATCTCGAGGCGGTCGACCTCTACCTCAGCTACGAGCACGTCCCCGCGCCCTGGACCATGCTGCGCGGGGTCAGGAAGCTGGAGCCGGGCAGCTGGCTCCAGTGGCGACGCGGCGTCATCACCACCGCGCGCTGGTGGTCGCCGAGGTTCGAGGAGCCCTCGGAACCGCGGACCCTCGACAGCTATGCGGAGGAGTGCCGCCACCACCTGCTGAGGGCGACCCGGCTGCGCATGGTCAGCGACGTCCCGGTGGGCGTCCTCCTCAGCGGCGGCGTCGACTCCAGCGCGGTGGCCGCCGCCATGGCCGCGCTCGGGAACACGCCCAGGGCATTCTCGATCAGCTTCCCGGGGATGGGCGACTACGACGAGATCGAACACGCGCGGCGGGTGGCCGCCCGGATCGGCGCGGTCCACGAGGTCCAGGAGATGGAGCCCCTGGCCGAGACCTGCCTCGACACCCTGAACGAGGCGCTGGACGAGCCGTTCGGAGACGTCAGCCTGCTGCCCACCTACCTCGTGTCCAGGCTGGCCAGGAGCGCGGTGACCGTGGTGCTCAGCGGGGACGGCGGCGACGAGGCGTTCGCCGGCTACGACTGGTACCGCGCCGCCCAGCTGGCGGGCCCGTACCGGAGGGTGCCGGGGCCCCTGCGCTTCGCCCTTCACCGCGCTCTCGGGCTGGTCCCGCCTCGCCCCGAGAAGAAGGGACTGGTCAACAAGATCAAGCGGTTCGCGGAGGGGGCGGCCGGCGACCCCCGGCTCGAGCACCTTCGCTGGCAGCAGTTCCTGGGTCAGGCGGAGAAGGCGCGCCTGTACCGCGGCGAGATGGCCGAGCTGGCGGATCAGGAGCTCCCGCTCCGCCTCGCGCGCCAGCTGCTGCAGCGCGCCGCGGCCCAGCACCCGCTCTCGCGGCGCCAGTGGGTGGACCTCAACCTCTACCTCCCCGACGACATCCTGGCCAAGGTCGACAGGGCGTCCATGGCCGTCTCACTGGAGACCAGGGGCCCGCTCCTGGACTACGAGCTGATCGAGTTCGCGGCGCGGCTGCCCGCGCGGATGCGGATGGGATCGGGCGCCCGCAAGCTGGTGCTGCGCAGGGCGATCGCCGACATGGTTCCCGCCGAGGTGCTCGATCGGCCGAAGCAGGGCTTCTCGATGCCGATGAAGCACTGGCTGCGGACGGACCTCCTCCCGGTCGCCCGCGAGCTGCTGCTGTCGGACGCCGCCGGGGCCTGGTTCGACCGCGCCCACTGCGAGCGGCTGCTCGCGGAGCACGTCTCGCGCCGCCACGACCACGCGCACGTCCTGTGGGACCTGATGGTCCTCCAGTGGTGGCGCAACCGCCGCCCCGTCAGCGAGCCGGTGCCTGTCGCGCCCGCCATCGAACGGCGAGCGCATGCGGCGAGATGATCACCGGGGAGGCATGCACGGAGCACTTATCCAGCAATAACTTCTCTCTCAGTAGTTCTGTGGACGGCGCCATCGGGGCGCCGTCCACTTCCGTAGTCGGGCTACTGGCAGCCGGCGCGGCTCACGAAGACAGCTGATGCTGGTGGCAGATGCCGTCCGTGAACACCGTCCCGCCGACCTCGTAGTACAGCCGGTACCGAAGGCCGTGGGCGGCCGCGCGCCGCTCCTTCGGAGTTGACGGGCGGACCGGGACCTCGGCGAGGAAGAAGTCCCCCGTCCCGCCGGCGGCCTCCAGGTACTCGAGGGCCAGCGTCTCGGAGTGCAGGGGCTGTCCGCGCTGGCCGAGCAGGTCGACGTCCAGCCAGACCTTCTTGTCGTAGGCGACGTTCCTGACCCAGGCCTTGGCGAGCAGCCGGGCCTCGGGAGACAGGACCTCCTCGAAGAGGTTCACCATCTCGGGGCTGGGGACGGCGCCGGGTCGGGGATCGTGGGCACGAGTCTCCACCTGCCGGCGAACCGCGGTCTTCGTCCGTACCTTCACGGTCGGCGTGGCCCTGTTGCTCATGTGGGGATCTCCTTGCTGGGGCGCGTTGCTGGGGCGCGTCGGGCGTCGCGATCAGAGGGTTCTCGTGTCCCCAGGCATGATAGCCGGGGTGTCGGTCACAGCCGCTAGTCTTCTCGCACCAATGCGCGACCGCCTGGATTGGAGCTCAGGGCCAAGCAGCGTGGGTCTCACCGGCCCGCGCTGCCAGGTCGGTCGGGCCGGTGCCTCAGCGTCGGGATCGACTCCAGCAGCGCGCGCGTGTACGGATGGCGCGGACCGCGGAAGATCGTTCTCGTGTCACCGGCCTCGACCACCTCTCCGGCCCGCATCACCAGCACCCGATCGCACATGTGGCGTACCACGCTGAGGTCGTGCGCCACCAGCACGAGCGTCAGGTCGTAG
>DASYBH010000464.1:0-4486 GCA_036500885.1 Candidatus Dormiibacterota bacterium | reverse complement strand
GGCAGCGTGCCGCACACCTCCTCGTGGAGGTACTCGTGCAGCGGCTGGCCGGACTGCAGCGGAGCGAGCAGGTCCCCGTCATCGCCCAGCGTGCCCTGCCAGAGCTGCAGGGCGGCGGGCCATCCGTCCAGCACCCTGTCCGCGAAGTCGAGCTGGATCGGCTCCGGCGGGCGGCCCCAGGCGGCGGTCAGCAGCTGGGCGACCTCGGCCCGGTTCAGCCGGAGCTCGGTGGGACCCAGCTCCACCAGGCGGCCCTCCAGGCGCAGCCGTTCGAGCGGTAGGGCGGGCCGCGTCCGGGTCGCCATCCGCAGCGACAGGGCGGGCGCCGCCATCAGGAGCTCGCTCAGGAAGCGCCCGAGCTCGACCGACTCGCCGAGCTGCTCGCCACGGTCGAGGGTCACCGTGGTGGGGTCCGGCAGCCGGTGGGCCAGCTCCAGCGCCAGCACGTCGCCGCCCGCGTCATCCGGCAGGCTCAGCTCGATGCCCAGCGCCAGGCTCAGGCGCGTCGCGAACGTCTGAGGGTCCCGGTCCGTGGCGTCGAGGTTGTACCAGGTCCACTCAGGTCGATGGGTTGCCGCCAGGACCGACGTCTTGCCGTACCCGGCGCCGGCGTGCAGCAGCGTGAGGCAGCCAGCCAGCGGCCGGAGCGCCTCCTCCATACGCGCCGGCGCCTGTGGGCGCCTGACGATCGTCGGTCGCAGCTTGCTGGCCAGCAGCGCCGATCGCGTGACGCTCGGCGTTCGATATCGTTCGCCGGTCACGTGATTTGCTCCTCGTTCCAGGGGGCCGCGAGAGCGCTGTGGGTGAGAGCTTTCTCATCGGAAGTGTGTCGTTCGGACTGTGGCGCTACGGCCAGAGAAGTGCTTGCGGATACTCGCGTCAGACCGTCGATCACAGTTCCTTACTGAAGCTATAACCCAGTGGGTTACGAATTTGCAAGACTGCGTTTCCCTGCCACCCGCCGAACAGTACGGCTCCGTACTACTCGCGGGTCAAGTCCGCGCGACACATGCCGCGTTGGCCGGCGCGCAGCGGTTGATCGGTCCCGGCTCGACGTCCCCCTCACCGGCGCCGCCCCTTCGTGCGCACAATAGGCTGTGTGAGCATTGTCACCAGGGGCCCGTCGGCGCGGCTCGATCCCTCCGACTTCCTCGATGTCGACTCCCTCCTCTCCGACGAGGAGCGGCTGATCCGCGACACCGTGCGCGACTTCGTGCGCAGCCGCGTGCTGCCCGGCATCGACGACTGGTTCGAGCGCGCGGTGTTCCCGCGGGAGCTGGCGACGGAGATCGGCCGGCTCGGCCTGCTCGGGATGCACCTGGAGGGCTACGGCTGCGCCGGGGCCAGCGCCGTCTCGTACGGCCTCGCCTGCATGGAGCTGGAGGCCGGCGACTCGGGCTTCCGCAGCTTCGTGTCGGTGCAGGGATCGCTCGCGATGTTCCCGATCTGGCGCTACGGCAGCGAGGAGCAGAAGCAGGAATGGCTGCCGCGAATGGCGCGTGGCGAGGCGATCGGCTGCTTCGGCCTGACCGAGCCGGACTTCGGCAGCGACCCCGCCGGCATGCGGACGACGGCGCGACGGCGCGGCTCGGACTGGGTGCTCAACGGCAACAAGCTGTGGATCACGAACGGCGGCATCGCCGACGTGGCCGTCGTGTGGGCACGGGCCGACGAGGGCGTTCGCGGCTTTCTCGTGCCGGCGGGCACGAAGGGCTTCGGCACGCGTGACATCCACCGCAAGCTGTCGCTCCGCGCCTCGGTCACGTCCGAGCTGATCCTGGAGGACGTGGTGCTGCCGGAGTCGGCGCTGCTGGCCGGCGTGACGGGCCTGCGCGGCCCGCTGTCGTGCCTCAACGAGGCCCGCTACGGGATCGTATGGGGGGCGATGGGTGCCGCGCGCGCCTGCTACGAGGCAGCGCTGGAGTACGCGAAGACGCGCGTCCAGTTCGGCAAGCCGATCGCCTCCTTCCAGCTCACGCAGCGAAAGCTGGTCGAGATGCTGCTCGAGGTGAGCAAGGGCACGCTGCTCGCGCTGCACCTGGGACGCATGAAGGACGAGGGCAGGATCGCGTCCCAGCACGTCAGCGTGGGTAAGCTGAACAACGTCCGCGCGGCGCTGGAGATCGCCCGCGAGGCGCGCGGCGTCCTGGGCGCCAACGGGATCACCCTCGAGTACCCGGTGATCCGGCACATGAACAACCTGGAGTCGGTCCTCACCTACGAGGGCACGAACGAGATCCACACGCTCGCGATCGGCGAGGCGATCACCGGCATCCCCGCCTATCGCTAGGAGCCTGGATGCCGGTGGGAGGACGGTCGAGATGTCAACGATGATGAGCGTGGAGGAGCGCGAGGCGTTCCTGGCCGACGTGCACGTCGGGGTGCTCAGCGTGGCCGGTCGTAACGGCCGGGCGCCGCTGTCCGTGCCAATCTGGTACGGCTACGAACCCGGCGGCGTGGTCACCTTCATCACGGGCGAGAGCAGCCGCAAGACGAAGCTGCTCCGGGAGACCGGACGCTGCAGCCTCTGCGCGCAGCTGGAGGCTCCGCCGTACAGGTACGTCACGGTCGAGGGTCCGGTGGTCGCGATCGACCCGATCGACCCGGAGGTGCGTCGCGCCATCGCCTACCGCTACCTGGGTCCCGAGCAGGGAGCGACCTGGATGGCGTCCACCGCGAGCGGGATGGCCGGCTCGGTCGTCGTGCGTGTGCGGCCGGAGCACTGGCTGAGCGCGGACTTCGGCAAGGGCTGAGAGAGGCAAGGGGGCAGGCCCCCCCTTCCGAAACCCCCCGGCCGGACGCGACGGCGCCGGCCGCCGCGTCCGGCCCGCCGTGCTCAGCGCGGGTCGATCGGCGTCAGCAGCCCGCAGGCCTCCTCGATCGCGCCCGCGGCCGCCAGGCAGAGGTCCTCCCGGAAGCGCGGGCCGATCACCTCCACCGCCTGCGGCAGACCGTCAGCAACGCCCACCGGCACGGCGGCGGCGGGCACGCCGAGCAGGTTGACCGCCACGACCATCCGCATGGAGGCCTGGATCGCGCGGATGCCCTCCTCGGTCAGGTCCGCGCCGACCACGAATGGCGGATCGGTCGCGATGGGGGCGACGATCAGGGGATGCTCCTGCTGGAACTCCGCCCAGGCCCTGGCGATCGCCTGCCGGGCGACGAACGCCTGCAGGTACGCCGGCGAGTCGAGGACCGGGGACGTGCTCAGCAGCATGCCCATGAAGCGGTTGGCGTCGTCGGACACCAGCGGGCCCATGACCTGCCACATGATGCGCAGGTCCACGCACAGCAGGTTCAGCCACGTCTCCGCCGCCCGGGCCACGTCAGGGGGCTCGACCTCGTCGACCGCATAGCCCGCGGCGGACAGCGCCTCCGCGGCACGGCGGACTCCGGCGGCCACCTGCGACGAGACGCCGAGGCCGCCGGGGTCGGTGACCACCGCGACCCTGACCGGGGCCGCCGGCGGATCGCCGGCGAGCGGTGCGGGGACGTGCCACGGGTCACGCGGGCTGGGCCGGCTCATCACCTCCAGCGCGAGGCGGAGATCGGCCACGCGACGGGCCATCGGGCCCTGCACCGCCATCAGCTGGATGCTGATCGGCGGGTCGACCGGCTCGATGGCCGAGGCGGACGGGATCCGGCCCTGCGTGGGCTTCAGCGAGCAGATGCCGTTGCACTGGGCGGGCCAGCGCAGCGACCCGCCGAGGTCGTTCCCGACGCCGAGCGCCGTCATGCCCGTCGCCAGCGCCGCGCCCTCGCCGCCGCTGGAGCCGCCGGCGGTCCGGGAGGCCTCCCACGGATTGCGCGTGGCGCCGTAGACGGCGTTGTCCGTGTGCCAGCGCAGGGCGAAGTCCGGGAGGTTCGTCCTGGCCAGTGGGATGGCGCCCGCGGCCCGCAGGTGCGCGACGTGGGGCGCGTCGACGGCCGGCACCGCACCGGCCATGGCGGCGACCGCCTGGGTCGTGGGGTGGCCGGCCACGTCGACGTTCTCCTTGATCGTCACCGGCACGCCGTGGAGCGGCCCGACCTCCTCGCCGGCGGCCAGGCGCCGGTCGGCGTCGGCCGCCGCCAGCAGCGCCTCCTCGGCAAGCACCCGGGTGATCGCGTTGACGTGCGGGTTGACCTCCTCGATGCGTCCGAGATGGGCCTCCACCACCTCGCGGCTGGACACCTGCCTCTCCCGGATGGCGGCAGCCAGCTCGCCAGCCCCACGCCTCCACAGCTCCGTGCCGGTCGTCGTGCTCACCTTGGTCCCTCCTTCCATATCAGAACGCGTCGGCCCTGACCGGGCAGGGTAGCGCGATCCGGGCCGGAGCCATCCTGAAACTCCGACAAGGTCCCAGGGTGGCTGGAAGAGGCGTCTCCTTCTTCACGCGATGGACTGGTCCTTCGCCCTGGCCATGCGGTACGTCACTCCGGTGAGTTGCTCGGATAGTTCCCACAGGCGGCCCTGGACGTGGATGTCGTGCGAGCGGGCGCTCGA
>DASYBH010000463.1:0-3921 GCA_036500885.1 Candidatus Dormiibacterota bacterium | reverse complement strand
GGACGCGCCGGAGACCCCCGGCGCGACCTCCTGCGTCGCGTCGCGCCTCACCGGCCCCGTCTTCCCGAGCCCGCTCCTGTAGGCAGGCCCCGCGTCGGTCGTGCCCCGGTCGCCTACCCTTGACGGTCGTGCCTGATCCGTTCGCAGACGTCGCCGGCCACCAGGCCGTGCGCGGGCTCCTCGCCAACCAGCTCGAGACCGGACGGCTCTCGCACGCCTACCTGCTCGCCGGGGAGCCGTCGCTCGGCAAGACGACCGTCGCCAGGGCGCTTGCCCAGGCCGTGCTGCCCGAGACGCCGGTCGAGCGCCACCCGGACTACTGGGAGGACGACCGGCGGGACATCCTGCGCATCGACGAGGTGCGTCTGCTGCCGGATCGCCCGCCCGAGCACCACCAGCAGTCGCTCCAGGCGTTCCTCGCGCTCAAGCCGGCGGTGGGCACCCATCGCGTGGCGGTCATCAGCAACGTCGGCAGGATGGCCGACCGCCAGGGCATCCTGCTGAAGACGCTGGAGGAGCCCCACCCCAACCGGCTCATCCTGCTCACCACCCCCAGCGTCTCGCCATTCGTCGTGCTGCCGACGGTGGTGTCCCGCTGCCAGCGCGTCGCGTTCCACGCGGTGCCGATGGCGGAGGTGGGGGCGCTCCTGGTCCGGCGGGGCGTGCCGGAGGCCCGTGCCAGCGCGCTGGCCGCGCTCTGCCGCGGACGTCCCGGCTGGGCCGTGAACGCCGCCGGCGACGACGAGATCGTGCAGCGGCACGAGCACTGGGCGCGTCGCCTGGACGAGGTGTTCGGCGCCCCTGCCGACGTGGCGCTGGGTCTCGCGGCCGAGCTCGACTCCGCCAACTTCCAGTGGCGTGGCTCCGACCGGCTCGCCGAGGACCCGGTCCAGTTCGCGCTCGGCAGCTGGCAGCTCCACCTGCGCCGGCGCATGGTTGACGAGCATGGCCCGGCGCAGGGTCGCTGGGCGCGGCTGCTGGAGCGTTCCTACGACACGCTGGGCTACCTGGAGCAGAACGTCAGCCCCCGGCTGGCCCTCGAATGCTTCCTGCTCGACGCGAGGAGGGCGAGCTGATCCCGGCGCAACCGAACGCAGGTGAGGAGGAGGTACACGATGAGCGTTGAGACGCACAGGCCCACGCGCGACGAGGCGTGGGCGCTCGTCACGGAGCTGACGCAGACGGAGACGCTGCGCCGGCACATGCGGAGCGTCGAGGCGGCCATGCGCGCGTATGCGCGGCGCTTCGACGAGGACGAGGAGCGCTGGGCCGTCCTCGGCCTGATCCACGACTGGGACTACGAGACGGGGCCGACGCTCGACCAGCACCCGATGCGCGGCATGGCGATGCTCCGCGAGCGCGGCTGGCCGGACGACGTCATCGAGGACATCGCCTCCCACGCCGAGTACCTCGACGTGCCCAGGGACACGCCGATCCGCAGAGCGCTGTTCGCGGTCGACGAGATGTGCGGCTTCATCATCGCCTGCGCCCTGGTCAAGCCCGATCGCTCCCTCTCGGCCGTCGACGCCCGCACCGTCCGCAAGAAGATGAAGGACAAGGCGTTCGCGCGCGCCGTTCACCGCGAGCAGCTGGTGGCCGGCGCGGAGGCGCTCGGTGTGCCCTTCGACGAGCACGTGGAGATCGTGCGGGACGCGCTGGTCCCGATCGCCGCCGATCTCGGCCTGAACCCGTGAGCGAGAGCGCGGGCTCCCGGGTGCTGCTCATGCACCCGGTGCTCGACCCGGCGCCGGCGCTCCTCGAGGAGGCCGCCGTCGAGGTGGTTCCCTACCCGGCTGAGGGATCGCTGACCGAGGAGGCCATCCGCGAGGCGGTGGAGGAGGGCGGATGCCGGGGCATCCTGAGCCAGGTGATGGACCCGATCGGCGAGACGGTCCTGGCCACGCCGGGGCTCGAGATCGTGGCCAACGTGGCGGTCGGCTACGACAACATCGACGTGCCGGCCGCCAGCCGGCACGGCGTGATGGCGACGCACACGCCGGGTGTGCTGACCGACACCACCGCGGACTTCGCGTTCGCGCTGATGATGGCGGCGGCCCGCAGGGTGGCGGAGGCCGACCGCTTCGTGCGCGGGGGCCGCTTCGACGGCTGGGCGATGGACATGCTGCTGGGCCAGGACGTCTGGGGCGCCACGCTGGGCCTGGTCGGCGTCGGCCGCATCGGCGGCGCGGTGGCGCGGCGCGCCAGGGCCTTCGACATGCGCATCCTCTACACGGACGCCGTGCCGCTGGCGCCCGACCTGGAGCGCGAGCTGGGCGCCACCCGGGTCGAGCTCGAGCGGCTGCTGCGGGAGGCCGACTTCGTCAGCCTGCACGTGCCCCTCACGCCCGACACCCAGCACCTGATCAGCACCGCGGAGCTGGCGCTGATGAAGCCGTCGGCGGTGCTGGTCAACACCTCGCGCGGGCCGGTGGTGGACGAGGCCGCGCTGGCCGGCGCCCTGCGCGAAGGGCAGATCTTCGCGGCCGGCGTGGACGTGTTCGAACGCGAGCCCGAGGTCCATCCCGGCCTCCTGGAGCTCGACAACGTCGTCCTGGCCCCGCACATCGCCAGCGGCTCGGTGCGCACCCGGTCCGAGATGTCGGTCCTGGCGGTCCGCAACCTGCTGGCCGGCCTGGGCGGCGAGCGGCCGCCCAACCTGCTCAACCCGGAGGTGCTCGCCCCGTGATCAGACTGCTCGCTGTGGACCTGGACGGGACGCTTCTCACCGTCGACCTGCGGCTCGATCCGCGCGACGTGGAGGCGGTGCGGCGGGCGGAGGCTGCCGGCGTGCGCGTCGTCGCCTGCACCGGCCGGCCGTTCCCCGGCGCCCTGCCCTGGGTGCGGGAGCTCGGCCTCGAGTCGCCGATCGTCTGCTACCAGGGCGCCCAGGTGCGCTCGCTGGACGGGGGGACGCTGCTGGACCACGGCGTGCCCCACGAGGTCGCCATGGAGGTGATCCGGTTCTGCCGCGAGCGCGACCTGCACGTCCAGGCGTACCGCGACGACCAGCTGATCGTGGACCGCGACCGCCCGGAGGCGCAGGAGTACGCCCGCCACGCGGGGATGGCGGTGCACGAGGTGGGCGACCTGGACGCGGCGATGGGCCCGACCACCCCCAAGCTGGTCATCGTCGCGGACCCGACCGTCATCGAGCGGTGCCTGCCGGAGGTGCGCCGGCGCTGGGCGGGCCGCCTGTACGCGGCCACCTCGCTGCCCAACTACCTCGAGATCACGAACCCGAATGCCGACAAGCGGCAGGCGCTGGAGTGGCTCTGCGCCCGGTTGGGCGTCAGCCACGAGGAGACGGCAGCCGTCGGCGACGGTCGCAACGACGAGCCGATGATCGAGTGGGCGGGGATGGGATACGCGGTCGAGGGGGCACCGCCAGAGGTCGTCTCCGCCGCGAGTGGCCGCACGGTGGGCCGGCCGGGAACCGCGGGCATAGCCCACCTCGTCGAGGAGTTGATCGGATAGATGGGAACCCTGCTACTGATGCACGCCCACCCGGACGACGAGAGCATCGCGACCGGCGGTGTCATGATCCGCGCCCACCAGGACGGCCACCGCGTGGTGCTGGTCACGGCCACGCGCGGCGAGGAGGGCGAGATCCACAACATGGACGAGACGGAGGTCCGTCCTCGGCTGGGGGAGGTCCGCACCGAGGAGCTGCGCCGCTCCTGCGAGATCCTGGGCGTCGACCGGCTCGAGTTCCTGGGCTATCGCGACTCCGGCATGGCCGGCACGCCGAGCAACGAGGATCCACGGTCGTTCCACATGGCGCCGCTGGCGGAGGCGGCCGAGCGGCTGGCCGTCGTCCTCCGCGAGGAGCAGCCCGACGTGGTGGTGACGTACACACCTGACGGCACGTATGGCCACCCCGACCACATCAAGGCCCACCACACCACCCTGGCCGGCCTGGAC
>DASYBH010000462.1:0-10673 GCA_036500885.1 Candidatus Dormiibacterota bacterium | reverse complement strand
ACCAGGAGGCGCTGGCGCGGGCCGCCTGCCGGGCCGCCGTCGAGGCGGGCGACTGGGCCGCCGCCGCCGGCTGGGCGGAGCGGGCCGCCGACCTGTCCGGGCGGCTGTTGCTCGACCGCGCCGGGGCCGCGGAGCGCCGCGGCGAGGTGGCCTGGTGCCGCGACCGGCAGGGCCTCGACGCCGGCGTGGTGGCCGCGGGCGGCCCGCGCGAGCCGGCCCGCCCGGCGCCTCGCCTGGCGCGGCCCTTCGCGCTGGTGGAGCCGTGAGCGCCGCCCCCGCGGCCGCGCGGTCCGCACCGGCCGGGCTGGCGCGGTTCCTGACCTGGCTCCGGTACGGGCCCGGCATCGCCGCCGCCGGACTCGCGGCCGCCCGGTTGGGGCTGCTTCGCGACCTCGCCGCCGGCCCCCGCACCGCCGCCGAGCTGGCGGCCGGCCACGGCCTGTCGGAGCGCGCCACGCGCGTCGTGCTGGAGAGCCTGCTGGCCGCCCGCGTCCTCCGGCGGCCGGCGGGTGGCGGCTTCGCCATGGCCCGCGATGCGCCCTGGCTGCACGAGGGGGCGCCCCTCCATGCACTGCTGGGCCGCGCCGGCCGCGACTGGGAGGCGCTGGGCGCGCTGGACGTGCCGCTGCGCGCCGGCGACCTGGGCGCCGCCCCGCTCGCGACGGCGGCCGCCCTCCTGGGCGAGGCGCCGCCGCCGGCCGACCTGGCCGAGCAGCTGCGGCACCCTCACTGCCGGTGGCTGCTGCACGCCCTGCTGGACGGCGCCCTGCGCCACTCCACCCTGGCGGCCGCGCGGCGTCTCGGCGTGCTGGAGCCGCTGCTCACCGGCGAGGGCGATCCGGAGGCGGGCCTGAGTCCGGCGGCCTTCGCCCTGCTCCGGCGCCTGCTCCAGGCCGCCGGCGTGCTGGAGGCCGGCGCGGGGCCGCCCGCCCTGACAACCGCCGCCGGCCGCGTCCTGGTGGGCCCGGGCCACGCCACCTACCTGCCGCGGCTGGCGCTGGAGGACGAGTACTGGCGAGCCTACGGCCGGCTGGACGAGACGCTGCGCACGGACCGGCCGGTGATGGGTCTGGACGAGCCGGACCGGGGCGGGGCCTTCTACGCCGGCCTGGCGCGGGCCAACGTCTCGGTGCTGGCCGGCTACCTCGCCGGCGCGCGGGCCGCCGCGCGCCTGTTCGCCGGCTGGGCCCCGCCGGCGGCCCGCGTGGTGGACGTGGGCACCGGCAGCGGCGTGTGGGCGGCGGCGTTCGCCCACCAGCTTCCCGGCAGCCGGGTCACCCTGGTCGACTGGGGACCGGTGCTGGCGGCGGCCGAGCCGCTGCACCGGCGGCTGGGCCTGGCGGACGCGGTGCGCGTCGCCGCCGACGTCCGCGACCTCCGCCTGGAGGCGGGCGGCAGCGACCTCGTCCTGATGGGCCAGCTCTGCCACACGCTCGACCGCCGCGCGCTGCCGGCGCTGCTGGCCGAGGCGAGCCGCGCGCTGGCCCCCGGTGGCGCGCTGCTGATCGGCGACCAGGTCCTCAACCGCGACCGGACCGGCCCTCCGCAGCGGCTGCTGTTCGGGCTGAAGATGCTGGTCGGGACGCGTGGCGAGGTGCTGTCGTGGCCCGAATACGCCGCGCTGCTGCGCGGCGCCGGCTTCACCGAGGCCGTCCTGATCGACCTGCCGAACCTGGATCTCGGCCTCATCGCCGCGACGCGAGACCGGCCCCCGCCAGGGCCCGCGGAGGGGCTGGACCCGGGTTGGCGCCGGCAGCGCCTGCTCGGCCGGGCCTGACCGGGATGAGCCTGCGCCTGCTCTCGCGATTCGTGCTGCGCCGGCCCGGTTTCTCCTTCGATCTGATGGAGCGGGTGCGGTCGGCCGAGCTGGGCGCCGCCGCGGCGGCCGTGGTCGAGCGCGAGGCGCGGCGCGAGGCGCGCCGGCAGGCCTTCCTGGACGAGGTGTTCCCCCGTCTCTGCGACGAGGAGGCGGGCGCCGGCCGGGAGCGCTTCCGCTTCTGGTACCGGCTGATGCGCGACGTCCGCCTGCTCCGGCCGGTGCCGGAGGCCGCCGTCGAGCGGGCCGGGGCTCTGGGCCGGGGGGAGCTCGCGGCCTGGCTGCGGGACTGGAATGGAGCCTGCGCCGCCGTTGACGAGGCCCGCGCGCACGCCGGCGCCGTGCTGGAGAGGGAGCTCTCGCGCAGCCGCGAGGAGCTCTGGGCGCTGAGCGGCGAGCCGCGCTTCCAGGAGGCGGTGTGGCTCTCCAACCCCGAGCTGTACGAGGTCGGCTGGCGGCGCTACCGCCGTGACCGGGAGGCCGACCGGCGCCCGGCCCGCATCCGGCACTTCGAGCGCCGGCTCCACATGTACCTCCAGCGCCTCTGCGCCAAGAACGAGACGACCAGCTTCTTCGGCCCTCTGGGCTACGGGCGCTTCGGCGAGGAGGCGACCGCCGCCTCGGCCGAGCCGGTCGCGGCCCGCCGGGCGTTCTTCGCCCACTGGGGCGCCGAGGCGCTGGCCAGGGCGGCGGCCGCGGACCCCGAGATCCAGTCCCACATCCAGGCCCGGCCCGACCCGGTCGTGGCCGGGCGGCAGCGGGTCGAGCTGACCATCCCTCCCGCCGAGCTGCGGCCTCTCGACCACCTGGCCGGCGAGCTGGAGCGACTGCCGCCGTCGCCCGCCCGGCGCCGCTGGCAGGAGCGGCTGGCAGCGCTCCGCGACGCCTGCTCCGAGTTCGAGGCCGCCGGCCTGGAGCGCCGGCGCGCGATCCTCGGCGAGCTGGAGTCGGCGTTCGCCGAGGCGTCCGGAGTGCCGGTCCGGCGGGGCGGCGAGGGCGGCCACTTCGAGGACCGCCTCCTGGTCTACGAGGAGTGCCTGGCCGGCGGCGGGGAGGTGCTGCCGGGGGCGGCGCTGGGCCGGCGCATCGCCCGGGACCTGGAGCCGGCGGTGCGGGTCTGCGCCGCCGCGGCGATCTGGGAGCGCGAGCACCTGCGGCGGCTCGGCGCCGAGCTGTTCGTCGAGCTGGCGGGCGGGGCGGCCGAGGTGCCCTTCACGTCGTTTCTCGCCGCCTGGCGGCGCCGGCTGCCGAACCCGCCGCCCGCGCCGGAGGCCGAGCGGCTGCGCGCCGGCCTCACCCGCCTGGTCGCGGAGGCCGCGGCGGGCAGGCTGGCCCGGATCGCGCCCGAGGCGGTGCTGCGGCTGCTGGACGAGGAGCCGCCGCCGGCCGTGCCCGCGGTCGCCTCGCCCGACGTCCTGCTGGCCGCGACGGGTTGGGACGCGCTCCGGCGGGGCGACGTCACGGTCGTGCTGGGCGAGCTCCACCACGGCGTCCAGCAGCTCGGCTGGATGCTGACGTTCGCCGACGACGAGGCCGCCTGGTGGGAGGAGGCGGCGGAACTGCTGCCGGCGGCGACGCCCAGCCTGCAGCCGGCCAACCTCGTCCTCCGCCGGCGGATGAAGACCGCCCCGCCGGAGCTGCCGGGCCCGAGCGTGGAGGCGTCGGGCGCGACGCGCCGGCCGCCCGGTGTCCCGCTCCACAGCCTGGTGGTGCGCCTGGGCCCGGACGGCATCGGGCTCCACGCGCCGGGCGAGGAGCGCCCGCTCTGCTTCCACCCGCCGGCGTACGGCGTCGATCGGGACGGGTACGCGCTGTTCGCGTGCTTCTCGTACCCGCTCGTGCACCAGCTCACCGTGCGCACGGGCGCCCACACCCCCCGCGTGGAGATCGGGCGGCTCGTCTACCAGCGCGAGCGGTGGGAGGTCGACCCCTCCGAGATCCCTCCGCTGGGCGCCGGCGACGACCTCGAGCGGCTGGTGCGCTGCTGGGCGCTGCGCGAGCGCCTGGGCCTGCCCGAGCGGGTGTTCGTGCGCGCGGTCGGGGAGCCCAAGCCCGTCTTCGTCGACCTCGCCTCGCCGCTCGGCCTGGAGGTGCTCGCCCAGGTGGCCAGCCGCTCCACCTCGCTCACGGTCTCCGAGATGCTGCCCGGACCGGACGAGCTGTGGCTGCGGGGCGCCGACGGGCCGTACTGCTGCGAGCTGCGGCTCGCGTGCGCGCTGCCGTGAGCCGCAGCTCGGCGGCGGCGGAGACGCGGCTGCTGGCGGGTCGGGGTTGGTGGCTGCTGCCGACCGCCGTCGTCCGCAGCGCCGGGTTCCCGCTGGACCTCCTGCACCCGCTCCGCTCGCCGGCGGCGGTGGCGGCGGCCCGGGCGGTCCTGGAGGACGAGGCGCGGCTGGCGGCGCGGGCCGAGGCCCTCCAGCCACGGTTCCGGGCGGCGGTCGAGCGCGGCCGCGAGCTGGGCGCCCTCCCCCGGGCGATGCGCCTGCTCTCCCGGGCCAGGAATGCCGTGGGGGCCGGGGAGGCGGTGCGCCGGCTGGAGGAGCTGCCCGACGAGCTTGGCGACCTGCGGGAGGCGCTGTCGAGCTGGAACGACGCCGTCGCCGAGCACGCGCTGCTGGTCGCCGGCGCCGCGGCGGCCTGGGGCGAGGCGGCGGAGGCGGCGCGGCTCCGGCTCTGGGAGCTCGCCCAGGACCCGCGCATCCGCGAGGCCGTCTTCCTCTCCAACCCCGATGCCGAGGCCGCGATCGCCCGGTGGACGCCCGAGCGGCGCCTGCGGCCGGCGCTCGACCGCGGCGTGGAGGGCATGGTCGTGAGCTACCTCCAGCGCCTCTGCGCCAAGAACGAGAGCGCGAGCTTCTTCGGGCCGATCGACTACTGTCGCCTCAGCCCGGACGAGCCGCGCTCTGTCGCGGCGGGGCCGCCGGCGTCCGGCCTCCGGCGGCGGGAGGTGTTCCTGGCCCACTGGGCGGTTCGCGCGCTGGCGGACGCGGTGGCGGCCTCGGAGCGCCTGCGGCCGTGGCTGGCGCTCCGCCGGAGCCCGCTCTGCCGGCTGGAGCCGGACGGCCGGCTCCGCTTCCCGCTGGACGGGCGCGTGGTGGCCGTGGCGCCGGACGCGGCGCGCGCCCTCGCGCTCGCGGATGGGAGCCGGCCGCTGGTCGAGATCGCCGGCCTGCTCGGACGGCCCGTGGACGAGGCGCTGGCGCTGGTCGCCGAGCTGGAGCGGCACGGCGCCGCCCGCCTGGAGGTCGTGCTGCCCGCCGGGGAGTCGGACCCGACCGGCGTGCTCCTGGCATGGCTGAGGCGGCTGCCGGCGGAGGCGGAGCCGGAACGGACGCGATGGCTGGACGAGGTGGGCGCCGCGGCGGCGCTGCGCGACCGCTTCGCGGGCGCGGGCCTGGAGGAGCGGCGCCGGCTGCTGGACGAGCTGGAGAGCCGCTTCCGGGCCGCATGCGGCCGTCCGGCCCGCCGGGGCCAGGGGACGATGTACGCGGACCGGCTGCTCCTGTTCGAGGAGTGCCTGGGCGACCTCGGCGGGCTGGTGCTCGGCGGCCGGCTGGCCGCCGCGATCGGCCGGACGCTGGCCCCGGTCCTGGACCTGGGGCGTTCGGCGGCGGCGCTCCAGGCGGAGTCGGACCGCCGGCTGGCGCTGGGCGCGTGGGAGGCGGCCGGCAGTCCGCCATCGTTCCTGGCCTACCTGCGGGCGTGCCTGCGGGCCGCCGGGCCGGACGGGGCCGGCGCGCCGGCGCTGGAGCGCCTCGCGGCCGACCTGCGCGGCCTGGTCGCGCGATCCGCCGGCGGCCGCGTGGCCCGGGTCGCGTCGCGTGAGCTGCCGGCCGCCGCCGGGGACGGCGACGAGCGTCGCCTCTACTGCTCGGTCGACCTGATGATCGCGGCGAGCGGCGTCGGCGCGGTCGAGGCCGGCGACTTCCGGCTCGTCCTCGGCGAGACCCATCCGCAGCCCCTCACCTGGGTCTTCCCGCTGGCCCACTTCGCGCGGGAGACGCTGGGGGCCGAGCTGCTCGCGGCGCTGGACGAGGCCGGCGGGTGGGACGCGACGGCGCGCGTGGCCTACGAGCGGCGCGCCAAGGTGCACTCCTACCCGCTGCCGGGCAGCGTCCTGGAGCTGCGCCCCGAGGCGGCGGAGCCGGGCGCGCTGGCCGCCGCCGACATGGAGGTCCGCGAGGTCCAGGGCCGGCTGTCGCTGTGGGCCGATGAGCGGGAGCTGAGGCTCCATCCCCAGCTGCACCGGAGCCGGCGCGGCATCGACGCGCTGGCGGCGCTCTCGCTGCCGGCGGTCCGGCCGCCGGCGGTTGACCTGGGGCCGCACACGCCCCGCGTCGAGATCGACGGGCTGGTCTACCAGCGGGAGCGCTGGGTGGTGCCGGCCGAGGAGCTGTGCGGCGTGGCCGCCGGCGGCTTCGCCTCGTTCCTGGCGGTGCGGCGCTGCCGGGAGCGGCTGGGGCTGCCCGAGGAGGTGTTCGTGCGGGTGGACGGCGAGCCCAAGCCCGTCTACGTCGATCTGACCAGCGTGGCGCTGGTCCAGGCGCTGGCCCGGCTCGTGCGCGGGCGCGGCGCCGTGACGGTGACCGAGATGCTGCCGGCGTCGGGCGACCTGTGGCTGGAGCGAGACGGCCGGCGCTACACGTGCGAGCTGCGCCTGATGGCGGTGGCGACCAGGGAGGGATTCGTATGACGAAGGTGCTGGGGCTCTGCGGGAGCCTGCGCCAGGGCTCGCGCACGTGGCAGGCGCTGCGGTTCGCGCTGGCCGGAGCCAAGCGCGCGGGCGCGGAGATCGACGGGCTGCGCGGCCGGGCGCTGGAGTTCCCGATGTTCGATCCGGAGCTGCCGCTGGAGGCCCAGCCGGCCGCGGCCGCCGCGTTCCTGGAGAAGGTGCGCGCGGCCGACGCCGTCATCCTCGCCACGCCCGTCTATCACGGCACGGTCAGCGGCCTGTTGAAGAACGCGCTCGACTACCTGGAGCTGGGCGCCGGCTGGGAGCCGCCGTACCTGGCCGGGAAGGTGTGCGGGCTGATCTGCGTCTCGGGCCGCCTGACCAACGAGACGGCGCTGGACGCGATGTACCACATCGCGCGGGCGCTGCACTGCGTGACGCTGCCCCGGGTCGCCTCGGTGCCGCGCACCGCCTTCGACGACGCCGGCCAGCTGGTCGAGACGGATCACCAGCGCCGGCTGGCCGCCCTGGGCACCAACCTGGTGACGATGGCCGGCCGGCTGGCCGCGCCGGCGCCCGCGTCCACGTGAGCGACGGCGCGCGGCCCGACGTCGTCGTGCTGGGCGCCGGCGTGGTCGGTCTCTCGGCGGCCCGTGAGCTGTCGGCGCGGGGCGCCGCGGTGACGGTGCTCGACCCCGACCCGGCCGGGGGCCGGGCCTCGCGCGCGGCCGCCGGCGTGGTGATGCCGTCGGTCCGCCTGGCCGGAGACCCAGAGCTGCGAGCGTTCGGCGAGGAGGGCTTCGCCTGGCTCCAGCGCGACGAGCTGTGGGCCGAGCCCGGCCTGTGGCGGCCTGTGGACGTGGTGCGGGTGGCGTCGACCGACCGCGCGCGGCAGGAGCTGGAGGCGGCCGCCCGCGCCGAGCCCGGCCGGCTCGGCCGCTGGCTGACGCCGGGGGAGCTGGCCGACCTGGAGCCGGCGCTGGCCCGCGCGCCGCTCCGGGGCGGCTACCTGGGCGGCCGCGGGGCCGTGGTGGACGCCGGGGCGTACGTCGACGCGCTGCGGCGCGTCGCCGTGGCGGCCGGAGCCGAGATCCGGCTGGGCACCGGCGCACGCGGCATCGAGGAGTCGGCGTCGGCCGTGACCGTCACCACGACGGACGGCTCAGGCTCGCTCACGTGCGACCGGCTGGTGGTGGCGGCGGGCGCGTGGTGCCCGACCATCGGCGGCCTGGAGAGCGTCCCGGTCCGGCCGCTGCGAGGCCAGCTGGCGACGTTCGCGCACCCCGACCTCCGGCTGGACCACCTGGTGTCCGGCGACGGCTACCTGGCGCCTCTGCCCGGCGGGCGCATCCTCGCAGGCGCGACCGAGGAGGAGGCGGGGTTTGCGGACCACGTGACCGCGGGCGGGCTGCTCTACCTGTCGGCCGTGGTGGCCAGGACGGCTCCGGCGCTTCGCGAGGCGGCCCTCGTCAGGACGTGGGCCGGCCTGCGCCCGGCCTCGGCGACGGGCCGGCCGCTGGTCGGGCGGCTGCCCGGCAGCCGGCGGGTGCTGCTGGCCACCGGTCACGGCGGCCAGGGGCTGCTGACGGCGGGCCTGAGCGCGCGGGTCCTGGCCGACGTCATGGCCTCGCGGCCCTCGGACCACGCCGCGCTGCTCGATCCCGGCGCGCCCGCGCCGCGATCGCGCTGACGTCGCCGAGCCGGTCCTGGCCGCCGCCACCTGGCCCGAACCTGGCCAACGGTGCTCCCCGCCGTGCCCACCGGGGCCGTGCCCAGAATGACCGCATGCACATTGACTGGAGCCTCGGCCGCTACGAATCAACGGCCGCGAAGCTCATGCCGGCCGCCGGAGTGGTCGTAGACGCCACTCGGCCCGCCAGAGGTGAGCGTGTCGTCGACGTGGGGTGCGGCACCGGAAACGCGGCGCTGCTGGCCGCCGCGCGCGGCGCTCACGTGACGGGGGTCGATCCCGCCCAGCGCCTGCTGGAGGTCGCGCGCCGGCGTGCGGCCGAGCAAGGCCTCGAGGCGAGGTTCGTTCAAGGTGAGGCCGCGGCGCTTCCCCTCGATGACCGGAGCGCCGAGATCGTGCTGTCGGTGTTCGGCGTGATCTTTGCCCCGGATGCCTCCGCCGTGGCGGCCGAGGTGGCCCGGGTGCTCGCTCCCGGAGGACGATTCGTCCTGAGCGCGTGGATGCCGCAGGGGCCGATCTCCGATATGGGACGGGCCGCGGGCGAAGCGGTCGCCAGGGCGGTGGGTGCGCCTCCCGGGCCACCACCCTTCCCGTGGCACGACCGCGAAGCACTCGCCGATCTTCTCGCCCCGCACGGCTTCGATGTCGCGGTGGACGAACACTCCCTCGCGTTCACCGCGCCATCGGCTCGCGAGTTCCTGGATGCGGAGTCCCGCGATCACCCGATGTCGATCGCCACGCGCTCTCTTCTCGAGGCACGCGGCCTGCCGCCGGAAACCACCCTCCATCCCATGCTCGAGGTTCTCGAAGCGGGCAACGAAGATCCCGATTCCTTCGTCGTGACGAGCCGTTACGTAGTGGCGACGGCGCGGCGCGGGTAGCCTGACTCGGCGCCGGTCAGGGCCGGCGTGCTGACGAGTGCGGCAGGTTCGCGGTCAGCGGGCGCGGCCCTGCTTCAGGACGTCGATCGACCTGGCGATGCGGCGCTGCCGTGTCTCGTCGGTCCTGGCTCCGGTCACCTGGAGCACGTGCCACGACCTGTTGCTGTAGGACAGGCCCTCGAAGGTGCGCAGGGCGTCCGGCTCGGTCTCGAGCGCGGCGGCGAGGTCGGGCGGGACGGTCACCTCGCGCGGGGCGGTGTCGAGCTCGATGTCGACGTCCAGCTCGTCGCCCCCGGCGACACGGGCGGCGGCTCGGTTCTCAGCGTTGACGCCGACCATGGAGACGCCGCCCATCACGGCGACCGTGCTGCGGTACGTGAAGCCGTTGATCGTGACCCTGACCGCGGGCCGCCTGCCCGCCCCGAGTGTCTCGACGACCTCGTCGGGAACCTGGATGCCGGTGGTGTTCTTGCCGGTCTGGAGGATGGTCGTGTGGAATCGCATGTCGATCGCTCCTCGAGTTCGCCCCTCAGCTGGGAAGATAGCTTACCCGCTCGAGTCGGAGAGCGCGGGGGCCGCCCGCCGCTTCTCGACAGTCGCTCGGATCGCCTCCCAGTCGACGTTTCGGAAGTTGTGCATGGGGCAGTACCTGGGCCCGCACATCGAGCAGAACTCGGCGGTCTTGAAGTACTCGTCGGCGAGGGTCTCGTCGTGCATGGCGCGCGCGGTGTCGGGGTCGATCGCGAGCTCGAACTGCCGCCTCCAGTCGAACGCGAAGCGGGCCTGCGAGAGCTCGCGGTCCCATCGCGCGGCACGGCGGTCACCGCGGGCCAGGTCCGCGGCGTGGGCCGCGATGCGGTAGGCGATCAGCCCCTGCTTGACGTCCTCCGCCGTCGGAAGCCCCAGGTGCTCCCTGGGCGTGACGTAGCAGAGGAGCGAGGTGCCGTGCCAGCCGACGATGGCGGCCCCGATGGCCGAGGTGATGTGATCGTAGCCGGGCGCCACGTCGGTGACGAGCGGGCCGAGCGTGTAGAACGGCGCTTCGTGGCAGACCTCCCGCTGGCGGCGCACGTTGGCCTCGAGCTGGTCGAGCGGGATGTGGCCGGGCCCCTCGATTATCACCTGGACGTCGCGCGCCCACGCCCGTCGGGTCAGCTCTCCGAGCGTGTCCAGCTCGGCGAACTGCGCGGCATCGGAGGCGTCGGCGATCGAGCCCGGGCGCAGCCCGTCGCCCAGCGAGATCGAGACATCGTGACGCCGGCAGATCTCCAGCACGTCGTCGAATCGCTCGTACAGCGGGTTCTCGGCCCGGTGGTGGACCATCCAGCGCGCCAGCAGGCCGCCGCCCCGGGACACGATCCCGGTCACGCGGTGCTGGGTCAGCGGCAGATGCTCGAGCCGGACGCCGGCGTGGATCGTCATGTAGTCCACGCCCTGGCGCGCCTGGCGGTCGATCGTGTCGAGCAGCAGCTCGGGCGTCAGGTCCTCCGGCCGGGCGACCCGCTCGATCGCCTGGTAGATCGGCACCGTCCCGATCGGGACGGTCGCCTCGGCCAGGATCGCCTCCCGCGTCTCGTCGATGCGCCTGCCGGTCGAGAGGTCCATGACCGTGTC
>DASYBH010000461.1:0-6500 GCA_036500885.1 Candidatus Dormiibacterota bacterium | reverse complement strand
TGCAAGCCCTGGTGGCGGGAGTGGCCGCCGGGCTGGGCGTCGCGCTGGTTCCGGCCCACGCGGCGAAGCAGCTGCCGGCCGGCGTGGTCGTCCGGGAGCTGACAGGTCTGGACCTGCGGGTCACGATCGGGATGGCGACTTCTGGCTCGCTCTCGCTTCGCCATGCGGCGCGTTCGATGGTGGAGCTCCTTCGCAATGTGGGCGCGCGCCCACGGGGCTGAGGAAGGTGCTCCGGCCGGTCCACTGCAGCCACCGCGTCGACGAACCCGAGCATCCGGTGGCCTCGCCTCCGGCCACCCTCGGACATTGTCGGAGCTTCGGGATAGGCGCTCAGTGCCGGACGCGCCGCATCTCGGCCAGCCGGTCGGGATCGAACTCGGCTGAGCGCACCCAGCGGATGAACTCCTGCTCCCGCTCGATGATCCGGTCGGCTGCCGCCGGCAGCTCGGCCGCGATCTCGTGTGGGATGAGCAGCACCCCGTGCTGGTCGGCGTGGACCAGGTCGCCGGGGCGGACGGTCAGACCGCCGACCCGCACGGGCTCCCCGATCGATTCCAGCCTGACGTACGCGTGCGAGACGCCGGGCCCGCGGGCGAAGAAGTGGAAGCCCATCTCGCGGACCTCCTTCAGGTCGCGGACGCAGCCGTCCGTGACGGTGCCCACGCAGCCGAGCGCCTTGTAGATGCTCGACTGAACCTCGCCCCACAGCGCGCCGTGGCCAGGAGGGTCGTCGTGGTCCTGCACGACCACGACCCGCGGCCCGGGCTGGCTGCGGACCAGCGCCCAGAGCGGCGAGTGGTCGCTGTCGCCATCCCCGCGGCCCCTGGCCCGAATCGTGGCCGTCGCCGCGTACCCGACCATCACGCCAAGCTCGGGGAACAGGCACCGGATCTCCATGCTGGCGAAGCCCTCGTCGCGCGGCCGGACGTCGAACGTCTCGATCGCGTTCGCCAGCGTCGGTGAGTCGTAGCGCCGGAGCGCGTCCAGGACCTCGCCGCCAGACGATCGGTCGCCCATCACGCGTACGAGGACGGTGCGGGCTGGGCCGGGGCCGGCTGCCCCGCGAGCGCCCTGACCACCTGGCTCGCGCCGGTTCTCATGAAAATCGCATCCGAGGTCACGTTGAACATCCTGAAGCCTCGCTCACGCCACCGCTCGGCGGTCTCGATGCTGCCGCAGTGGATGCCGGGCACCACGCCGTGGCGCTCGCATGCGGCAAGCACGCGCTCGACGATCCGGGCGTGCGCCTCGCTGAACGCGTCACCCGGGCTCATGCCGTGGGTGACCGCCAGGTCGTTGGGCCCGACGTACACCGCGTCGACGCCCGGCACGGACACGATCTCGTCCGCCGCGGCGACGCCGGCCTCCGTCTCGATCATCACCGCGACCACCACTCGCCGGTTGCCGCTGGCGGGCGTGTAGCCCTCGACGCCCAGCGCCGCCCGGATCGGGCCCCAGCTCCGGTGGCCGTCGGGTGGGTAGCGGCTCGCCGCCACCGCCCGCCGCGCCTCCTCGGCCGAGTTGATCATCGGCACGATCACCCCCTGGGCGCCCGCGTCGAGCGCCTTCATGATGTCGCCAGGCGCGTTCCAGGGCACCCGCACGAACGCCGGCGTGGCGGTGATCGACAGCGCCTGCAGCATCAGCGCCATCTGGTCATAGCCGACCAGGCCGTGCTGGGTGTCGATGCAGACCCAGTCGAAGCCGGACCGGCCCATCAGCTCGGCCGAGAACGCGCTGGGGATCGTGCACCATCCACCCACCGTCACGCCGCCACCGTCCCAGAGCTCGCGCAGGGTAGTCATCGTCTTCGAGTCACTCCGTTCACCACGTTGAAGGGTTCCAGGCCGGCCAGCACCCGCCGCATGTTCGCACCGCACACGTCCAGCAGCCTGGCCTCGGCCTCTTCGGTCCACGCCGCCGCGTGCGGGGTCAGGAACACGTTCTCGAACGCCCGCAGCGGCGAGTCCGGCGCCAGCGGCTCGACCTCGAACACGTCCAGCCCGGCGCCGCCCAGATGGCCGGCGTCGAGGGCGCGCACGAGCGCGGCCTCGTCCACCACCGGCCCGCGACTGGCGTTGACGAGGATCGCGCCGGGCTTCATGCGCGCCAGCTGGGCGTCGCCGATCAGCTGGCGGGTGTCGTGGTCCAGCGGCACGTGCACCGTGACCACGTCAGCCTCGGCGAGCAGCTCGTCCAGCGGCACGCCGCTGGCGCCGGGCAGGCTCCGCGGCACGATGTCGGTGAACAGCAGGCGGCTGCCGAACGCCCTGAGCCGCGTCGCGACGGCGTTCCCGACGTTCCCCAGCCCGACGATGCCGACCGTCAGAGCGCCCAGCTCGCGGCCGCGAATCCGCTGGTACGGCCACTCGCCCTCGCGCATGGCCCGGTCGGCCCGGGCGCCGTCCCTGGTCAGGTTGAGGATGGCCATCACCGTCCAGTCCGCCACGGCGTCGCGGTTGTACCCGGCCGCGTTGGCGACCGGGATGCCGGCGTCCGCCGCCGCGCGGTGGTCGATCGCGTCGAAGCCGACGGCGGGCTGCTGGATGAGCTGGCAGCGATCCATCGCTGTCAGGATGTCACGCCCGAGGCGATGTCGGTGCCGCTTGTCAGCCAGCACCAGGTCGGCGCCGGCCACCGCGGCGAGCACCGCGTCGGGGGCCGGCGGGGGAGGAACCAGCACCACTTCGAGGTCCTGGCCGGCCGGGAAGAGGCCGCGCACCACCTCCTCGGCGTAGGGGCTCAACGAGGCGATACGCACCGGCACGAATCGCAGTGTAAATGGGAACGGCGTGACGCTTGACACGTGCTACCTTATCGACGTGCCGCAGGGGACCATCAAGAAGCTCGTCGCTGACCGTGGCTTCGGGTTCATCGCCGCCGAGGACGGTGTCGAGTACTTCTTCCACCGCTCTGGTCTGGATCGCGCCATGAACTTCGACTCCCTGCAGGGGGGTGAGCGCGTCCAGTTCGAGATCGAGGCAAGCCAGCGAGGTCCGCGGGCCACGAGAGTCCGGCCCGCATAGGATTCGCTCCGCGCTGCTGAGCTCCTGGCAAACTCGGTCGACGGGTGTCCGCTGATCGTACGATCCTCCCCTCGTAAGGGGGAGGATCGAGGTCCGCGGGGGAGCCGGGTCGTGTATTCGTGCCGCCGGCGCTCCGGCCGGGTACCCTGCCAGTGGGAGGTATGCCGTCGTGACCATTGCCACGTTCGAGTCAGCGGCCGGCCGGGCGGACTTCCTGCGCCGCCACGCCGCCGACGTCTACGACGAGCTGACCGGCGGCTGCCGTGAGGCCGTCCGGGTCGAGGAGCTGGTCTTCCGCGCCGCCGAGCGGTTCCCCGGCCTGGTCCCCGGCCGTGAGGAGATGGCCGCCGAGCGCGCCCTGCCGCAGGCCGGCAAGCGAGGGCTGGAGCTCGACCAGGGCGTCTTCCTGTCCCACGTGCTGGCCAGTCCGCGGGCCGGCCGTCACCTGGTCCACGCCATGCTGCGGCCGAGGCGCGAGTCGCTGGCGCTGCTGGACGAGTTCCGGACGGGTGGGCAGGTGGACCTGGGGCTCGTGTTCGTCGAGCGGCGGGGCGGGGCGGGCCACGTCGAGCTGCGCAACCTTCGCTTCCTCAACGCCGAGGACGACGCGGCGACCGCGGCGCTGGAGACGGCCGTCGACCTGGTGCTGCTCGATCCGGACTGCGAGGTGGGGGTGCTGCGCGGCGGTGTGGTCGACCACCCGCGCCACGCCGGCCGGCGCATCTTCAACTCGGGCCTCAACCTGACCCACCTCTACCACGGCCGGATCACGTTCGTGGACTTCATGATCGCCCGCGAGCTGGGGCTTGTCAGCAAGCTCTTCCGCGGTCACTGGCTGGACGAGGACTTCGAGTCCGGTCTGGAGGACACGCTGGAGAAGCCATGGATCGCGGCGGTGGAGGCGTGGGCCATCGGCGGCGGCTGCCAGATCCTGCTGGTGATGGACCGGGTGCTCGCGGAGCGCGGCTCGTACTTCAACCTGCCGGCCCGGAAGGAGGGCATCGTGCCGGGCGTCTCGCCGCGCCGGCTGACCCGGTTGGTGGGCGATCGCATCGCGCGTCAGGCCATCATGTTCGAGCGCGCCTTCGACCCCGACAGCCCGGAGGGCCGGTTGCTCTGCGACGAGGTGGTCGAGCCTGGGGACATGGACGCGACCATCGATCGCGACGCGCGCCAGCTGGTCAGCTCGGGCGTGGTCAGCACGGCCGCCAACCGCAAGGCGATCCGGCTGGGCGAGGAGACCGTCGACGAGTTCCGGCAGTACATGGCCGTGTACGCGCGGGAGCAGGCGCGGTGCATGCGGAGCCCGGCGCTCATCCGGAACCTCGAGGAGTACTGGCGGGCGCACGAGCGCCGGCTGTGACCGGGGCCAGCCCCCTTGCCACCTAACGCGGAAGCTTGAATGTCGCGGTCGGGCGCACGTGCGCCAGGAAGCGCGTGTCGTGTGACACCACGACCAGGGCGCCCCGGTACTCGGCGAGCGCGGTCTCCAGCATCTCGATGCTGAGCAGGTCGAGGTGGTTCGTGGGCTCGTCGAGGATGGCCAGGTCAGGGGCGCCGGCGAACAGGGCCGCGCACTCGATGCGGCGCAGCTCGCCCAGGCTGACGTCGCCCGCGCGCACCCGGGCGGGATCGCCGAACAGCACCTTGCCGAGGATCGGCCGCAGCTCCTCGCCCGGTCCGGCGAAGCGGCGGAGGGCGAAGTCCAGCAGCGACTGGCGGCGATCGCCCACCGTCGGGACCTGGGGCAGATAGCCGAGGCGCAGGCCGGGCCGCCGCTCGATCACTCCCTCGTCGGGCGTCAGCTCTCCCACCAGCAGCCGGAGCAGGGTGGACTTCCCGCTGCCGTTGGGCCCCACGAGCGAGAGCCGGTCGCCCTGGCGGACCTGCAGGTCCACACCTCGCAGAACCTCCACGGCGCCGTGGCGGAAGCCGGCGCCCGCCGCCCGCAGCAGCAGGCCGTTGGCGCGGCCGGCCGCCGGCACCGTCAGCCGCGGCTGGGCGGGCGCCTCCGGCTCCCGGATGCGGCTCAGCTCGCGCTCGATCCTGGTCCGCTGCGCCTTCGCGATCTTCGCCACCCTCGCGCCCTTGGCGCGGTAGAAGTCGTTCTGCGAGGTGCCCTGGAAGCGCGACGCCCGCTCGGACACGCCGCGGGCCGAGGCCTCCAGGTGCCGCCGGCGCTCCTCCTGCTCGGCGTGCCGCCTGGCCAGCGCCTCGCCCTCCTCGCGCCGGCGCTCCGCGTAGAACGAGTAGCCGCCGCCGTAGAGTCGCAGGCGGCCGCTGTGCTCCTCGATCTCCAGCACCTCGTCGACGGTGGCGTCGATCAGGTCCCGGTCGTGCGAGACGAGCAGGAGCGCGGCCGTCGAGCTTCGGATCCAGCTGGTCAGGAAACGCATGCTGACCAGGTCGAGGTTGTTGCTCGGCTCGTCCAGGAGGAGCAGGGTGGCCGGGCTCAGGAGGACGCCCGCGAGCGCCAGCCGTGTTGCCTGGCCGCCGCTGAGCTCGGTCAGCGGCCGGTCCAGCAGGTCGGGCGGCAGGCTCAGGCCCGCCGTCACCTGCGCGACCCGCTGCGGATAGTCCCAGGCTGCCAGGCGCTCGACCGCCTCCAGCGCCTCGCCGTACTCGTCCAGCAGCGCCTGGTCGTTGGCGCCGGCCGCGAGCGCCGCCGTCAGCTCCTCGTGGCGGTTCCAGGCTCGGCTGGCCTCGCCCGCGCAGGCGTCCAGGTACGCCCGGGCGGCGCCGGGGAAGGCCAGCTGCGGGCTCTGCGGCAGCGAGGCGACCAGCGCGCCCGGCGCGAACGTCAGCGAGCCGTGCAGCTCGACGTGCTCGGGCGCCTGGTGCGTGTCCGCGACCGACTGCAGCGTGGCCAACAGCGTCGACTTACCGCTGCCGTTGCGGCCGACGAGCGCGACCCTGCGCCCGGGCCCGATGGAGAAGCCGGCGCGGTCGAGCAGCGTACGGCCAGCCACTGAGAGCGTGAGGTCGGTGGCGGCCACGGCGTCGTGTCCTCCCCCCCTCATCTGCCGGGGGGGCAGGTCGTCTTCCTTTGAAGCGGTTCTCTGTGTATCTGCCATTCGGTGTCCATGGGTTGCGCATGGCAACGAGCAGGGACGATCCGGAATGGGAGTTAGAGAAACGCCTCCGACAGAATGACGCGACGTGCTCGGACGTCGCTGCTCGCTCAGGTCGTGGTCGGAGGCCCTACCTCATCGGTCGGGTACGAGGATAGCAGGCTCCTGGCTCCCCCGTCAGTCGAGCGCGCGGTCGCCGGCCTCCAGGCCGGCTTCGACGGCGGCCAGGCCCTCGTCGAGCTCCGCGTCGGTGATCGTGAGCGGCGGCGCGAAGCCGATCAGGTTCCAGCGGAACAGCGGCCAGGCCCTGCGGGCGAGGATCGCCTGCCGGACCGCAGCCATCGCGGGTGTGACCGGGGCCTCGGTTCGCTGGGGCGTCAGCGGCTCTCGCGTCGTCCGGTCG
>DASYBH010000460.1:0-17378 GCA_036500885.1 Candidatus Dormiibacterota bacterium | reverse complement strand
GTCGCCTCGCTGCCCCCCGCGCCCGGCGCGCTGCGCCCGACGCTGCTCGGCCACCGCCCGCCGCGCCCGGCGCCGCCCCGGATGGCTGCGCCGGCGGGCGCCCTGGACGCCGAGGCGCGCATCGCCGAGGTGGTGGGCACGTCGTCCGATGCGCGCCAGCGCGAGCTGGTGACGGGCAGCCCGGACCGCGTGGCGGCGCGCATCGTCGAGCTGCTGGAGGCGGACGGCTACCTTCGGTAGCCAGGCCGGCGCGGTGGCCGGCGGCACTGTGTCAGGGCGGCCCTGTGCGGCAGCAGACTTTTGCCGGGTCACCCATCCACCACGTGAGCGAGGGAGCCTGTGACCCGCGGCGACTCCTCTTTACAGGCTGGGTTGACCCTGCGCCCGCTGGTCCGTACGGTGGGCCCGCCCCCCGGGGTGGGTGGGGGCCGGGCTGTCGGCGTCGCGCGTCTGACTGCTCTGGCGGTCCACTCAGCGCGCACCGGTGAGGTTCGAGCCGAGCGGGCCGGAGAACGTGACGGCGAGGCGGAGCAGCCTCCGGCCCCGATCGGCCCGGCGCCGGCCGGGACGCGGCCGCCGCATCCGGTTGCTCCGCACGAGCGAACGCCGCCTTCTCTGGTGCTCTGCGCACGGAGGCGCGACCGGCGGTCGCCGGTAGCATCCCGGCCTGGGTATGCAGCTCACGCCGCGCGAGGTCGACAAGCTCATGCTCCACGTCGCGGCCGACGTGGCGCGACGCCGGCACGAACGCGGCGTCCGGCTGAACTATCCCGAGTCCGTCGCCCTGATCGCCGACACCATGCTGGAGGCCGCCCGCGACGGCCGCTCAGCGTCGGAGGTCATGGCCCTCGGTCGCCAGGTGCTCACCCGCGCGGACGTCATGGACGAGGTCCCCGAGCTCGTGCACGTCGTGCAGGTCGAGGCGACCTTCCCGGACGGGACCAAGCTCGTGTCCTGCCACGACCCCATCCCGTAGCCGGCCATGGCGCCACTGGGAGGGTACGACCATCCAACGGACGAGATCGAGCTCAACGCCGGCCGGCCGATCACCCGCCTGCGGGTCGCCAACCGGGGCGACCGGCCCGTGCAGATCGGCTCCCACTTCCACTTCGCCGAGGTGAACCGGGCCCTGCTTTTCGACCGCCTGTGCGCCTACGGCCTCCGGCTCGACATCCCGGCGGGCACGGCGGTGCGCTTCGAGCCGGGCGAGACCAGGACCGTGGACCTGGTGCCGCTGGCCGGACGCCGCATCGTGAGCGGCTTCAACGGCCTCGTGGCCAGTGAGCTGGACGCGCCGGGCGCGCGCGACCGCTTCGCGGAGTCCCTGGACGCCGCCGGCTTCGACACCGGCGAGCCATGAGGATCCCGCGCCGCCAGTACGCCGAGCTCTATGGGCCCACCACTGGAGACCGCTTCCGGCTGGCCGACACGAACCTGGTCTGCGAGGTCGAGCGCGACCTGACGCTTCCCGGGGAGGAGGCGGTCTTCGGCGGTGGGAAGACGATCCGTGACGGCATGGCCCAGGCGTCCGGCGTCACCAGGGCGGATGGGGCGCTCGACCTGGTCATCACGAGCGTCGTGGTCATGGACCCGGTGCTGGGCGTGGTCAAGGCCGACATCGGCATCCGCGACGGCCGCATCGCCGGCATCGGCAAGGCGGGCAACCCGGACGTCATGGAGGGCGTCGACCCCGCGCTGATCATCGGTGCCGCCACCGAGGTGATCGCCGGCGAGGGCCTGGTCGCCACCGCGGGCGCGATCGACACCCACGTCCACATGATCTCGCCGCAGCAGGCATGGGCGGCGCTCAGCGGCGGCGTGACCACGCTCCTGGGCGGCGGCAGCGGCCCCGCGGACGGCACCAACGCCACCTCCTGCACCCCCGGGCCGTGGGGCATCGCGCAGATCCTGCGGGCGGCCGAGGCGCTGCCGGTCAACTGGGGCGTCATGGGCAAGGGCAACGCCAGCCGGCCGGACCCGCTGCGCGAGCAGGTCGAGGCGGGCGCCTGCGCGCTGAAGGACCACGAGGACTGGGGCACCACGCCGGCCGTCATCGACTGCAGCCTGGCGGTGGCCGACGAGTACGACATCCAGGTCGCCATCCACACCGACACGCTGAACGAGGCCGGCTTCGTCGAGGACACCGTGGCCGCCATCGCCGGCCGCACCATCCACACCTTCCACACCGAGGGGGCCGGCGGCGGCCACGCGCCCGACATCATCAGGATCGCGGCCCACCCGAACGTGCTGCCGTCCTCGACCAACCCGACCCGGCCCTACACGGTGAACACCCTGGACGAGCACCTCGACATGCTGATGGTCTGCCATCACCTCAATCCCGGCGTGCCCGAGGACGTCGCGTTCGCCGAGAGCCGCATCCGGGCCGAGACGATGGCGGCGGAGGACGTGCTGCACGACCTGGGCGTGCTGTCGATGTACTCGTCGGACTCCCAGGCGATGGGGCGCATCGGCGAGACCGTCATCCGGCTGTTCCAGACCGCGCACAAGATGAAGGACGTCAGGGGCCCGCTGGACGGCGACGGCCGCAACGACAACGGCCGCATCCTGCGCTACCTGGCCAAGGTGACCACCAACCCGGCGCGCACGCACGGCCTGGCGGCGGTGGTCGGCTCACTGGAGCCGGGCAGGCTGGCCGACATCGTCCTCTGGCCGATCGCGTTCTTCGGCGTCAAGCCCAAGCTGGTGCTCAAGGGCGGCATGATCGCGTGGGCGCTGATGGGCGATCCCAACCCCTCCATCCCGACCCCGGAGCCAGTCCTCTACCGGCCCATGTTCGGCGCGCTCGGCGGCGCGCTGGCCGAGACCTGCGTGACGTTCACCTCTCGCGCCGCCTACGACTCCGGGATCCGCGAGCGGCTCGGCCTGCGCCGCCAGGTGGCGCCGGTCGCCGGCTGCCGCGCGCTGGGCAAGGCGGACATGCTGCGCAACGACCGCACGCCGGACATCACGGTGGACGCTGAGACGTACGAGGTGCGGGTCGACGGGGAGCTGGCCACCGCGCCACCCGCGTCGAGCCTGCCGATGGCGCAGCTGTACTTCCTGTTCTGAACGGTGGATGACCACGCCTTCCTGGCCGCGCTCCAGCTGGGCGACAGCCTGTTTCCCTCCGGCGCGTTCACGCAGTCGAGCGGGCTGGAGACGCTGGTCGCCGACGGCGAGGTGAGCGACGCCGCCGGCCTCCGCGCGCTGCTCCGGACGCACCTGCGCCACCGTCTGGCGCGCGCCGACCTGCCCGTGCTGCTGGCCGCCCACGCGGCGGCCGCCGTCTGCGACATCGACACGATCCTGGAGGCCGACCGCCTGCTGGCGGCGGTCAAGCTGGCTCGCGAGGAGCGGACGGCGTCCACGCGGATGGGCCGCCGAATCGCGGTCGAGGCCGCGCGCCAGGCGCCCGGGCCCGCGCTGACCGCGTTCCTCGCGGCCGTGCGCGAGTAACGCGCTCCCGGCAACGCGGCCGTCGCCCAGGGGCTGGCCGCGCACGCGATGGGCATCGCGGCGTCTCGGGCCGCCCTCCTGGCGTGCTATATGTTCGGCTCCGGGCTGGTCTCGGCCGCCCTGCGCCTGATGCGCATCGGTCACGGCGACGCCCAGGCGGTCCTGCGGGACTGCCGGCCCGACATGGCGGCCGCGGTCGAGACCGCGCTGGCGGCCGACTGGCGCGACCCGCGGCCGTGCGCGCCGCAGCTGGACGTAGCGGGCGCGCGTCACGAGCGTGCCCCGGCCCGCCTGTTCGCATCGTGAGCGAGGTGGGCGACGGCCGCCGGCCGGTGCGCGTCGGTGTGGGCGGTCCGGTGGGGGCGGGCAAGACGGCGCTGATCGAGTGCCTGGTGCCGCGCCTGGTGGCCAGAGGGCGCTCCGTCATCGTCGTGACGAACGACATCCTGACCCGCGAGGACGAGCTCCACGTGAAGCGCACGCTGCGCGGCGTCCTGGACGAGGGCCGCATCGTGGGAGTCGAGACCGGCGCCTGCCCGCACACCGCGGTCCGGGAGGACCCGTCGCTCAACCTGGCGGTGCTGGAGGAGCTGGAGGCCCGCCACCCCGACGCCGAGCTGGCCTTCGTCGAGAGCGGCGGCGACAACCTGACGCTGACCTTCAGCCCCGAGCTGGTCGACCACTACGTGTACGTGGTCGACGTGGCGGGCGGCGACAAGATCCCGCGCAAGCGCGGGCCCGGCCTCGTCCAGGCCGACCTGCTGGTCATCAACAAGGTGGACCTGGCGCCCCACGTGGGCGCCGACATGGCGGTCATGCAGCGCGACGCCCGCGAGGTGCGCGGCGGCCGGCCCCAGCTGCTCACCAACTGCCGGACCGGCGAGGGGATCGAGGCGGTCGTGGAGCACCTGGAGCACGCCCGCTCGCACCAGCGCGGCCTCTGGCACGCCGGCTGGGAGGGCCACCACCACGGGTAGCGCCGCCGGCCAGACCGGCCACCTCTCGATGGTGGCCAGACGGATCGGCGGCCGCACGCGCCTGGCCGAGCTGAGCTGCCGGCCGCCGCTCCAGGTCATGCGCGCCCACCACCTCGACCCGGCTCTCCCAGACATGGCGTTCGTCATCGTGGCCAGCCCCGGCGGCGGGGTGCTCCAGGGCGACCGGCTGCACATGTCCGTGGAGGTGGAGGCCGGCGCCCGCCTGCACCTGGACACCTCCTCGGCGACGCGCCTCTACCGGATGCCGCGTGGCGAGGCCGGCTCCGAGGTGCGGCTGCACGTGGGGCCCGGCGCCTGCCTGGAGCTCGTGCCCGACCCGTACCTGCCGTACGCGGGCGCCCGCTTCCGCCAGGCGACGCGAGCGGTCGTTCACGAGACGGGCGTGCTGCTGCTGGGCGAGGTGGTGGCCGCCGGGCGCGCCGCCAGAGGCGAGGAGCTGCGGTACGAGCGCTTCGAGAGCCTGCTCGAGGTGAGCCGGCCGTCGGGCACGCTGCTCTCCCGCGACGCCTGCCGGCTGGCGCCCGGCGACGGGCTGGACGCGCCGGGCCTTCTCGGGTCGGGCCGGCCGGTGGTGGGCACGCTGCACGTCGTGGCCGCCGGCTTCGGGCCGGACCCGCTGGCCGGGGCGCTGGAGACCGCTGACAGGGACGGCGTGTACTGGGGGGCGAGCGAGCTGCCGAACGGGGCGGGCGCGTGGATGCGGGTGCTGGCGCCCGATGTCGCGACCGCCTGCGCGGCGGTGCATGGGGCCTGGTGCGCAGCCCGGCGGGCCCTGCTGGGCGCCGAGCCGCCGCGGTCGCGGCGGTACTGACCGCCGCCAGCACGGCACAATCACCCGAACCGGGCGAGATGCCTTCGTTTGGGCACACCGTAGTCGGCATTCCGAGTCACGGATAGCCTGGCCGCGAGATGCGTCTGGGTGGGAGCAGGAAGCGGCGGCTGACCCTCTTCTACGCCAGCGACATCCACGGCTCCGAGAAGTGCTTCCTGAAGTTCATCAACGCCGCCCGGTTCTACGGCGCCGCGGTCCTGGTGCTGGGCGGCGACCTGACCGGGAAGGTGGTCGTCCCGCTCGTCAGGCAGGGCGCCGAGCGGTACGTGGCGCGGTTCCAGGGTGAGCAGCACGACATCGACGGCGACGAGGAGCGGCGAGCGTTCGAGAAGCGGGTGCGCTTCAACGGCTTCTATCCCGTCGCCCTGGACCCCGACGAGCACAGCGCGGCGGCCGCCGACCCCGTGCTGCGCGACGACCTGTTCCGGGCGGTCGTCTCCGCCTCCGTCCAGCGCTGGGTGGAGCTGGCGGACGAGCGGCTGGCCGGCACCGGCGTCCGCCTGATCGCCTATCCGGGCAACGACGACGAGCCGTGGGTGGACGACGTGCTTGCTCGCAGCGTGGTGATCGAGAACGCGGACGGCCGGGTGGTCGACCTCGGCGACCACGAGCTGGTCGGCATGGGTTGGGCCAACGTCACGCCGTTCAACTCGCCCAGGGAGCTGCCGGAGGTCGAGCTGGAGGCTCGCCTGGAGGCGCTGATCGGCACGATGCGCGCGCCCCACCGGAGCATCTTCGCCCTCCACTGCCCGCCTGTGAACAGCGGCCTCGACATGGCGCCCAGGCTCCGCCGCCGCGACGGCGAGCTGCAGGTCGTGGCGGCGGCCGGCCACACGGTGCTGGAGCCGGTCGGCAGCGTCGCCGTCCGCAACGTGATCGAGCGGCACCAGCCGCTGCTTGGCGCGCACGGCCACGTGCACGAGTCGAGGGCGGTCGCGAGGGTGGGCCGCAGCCTGTGCTTCAACCCCGGCAGCGAGTACAGCGAGGGGGTGTTGAGGGGCGCGCTCGTGGTGCTGGAGCAGGACCGCGTCGTCAGCTGCCAGCTGGTCGCGGCCTGAAGACGTCCACGGTTTCGGCGAAGACGCGAAGAGAGGAGGGACTGTGAGTACGGACACCGCCGGGGGCGCGCTGACGCACGGCACCGCGAGCGGGGCGTTCGCCCGCCAGGCCACCGGCCTGGTGCGCCAGGCGGGCGCGCTCGACGTCTTCATCTACAACACGAACTTCATCAACATCGCGATCGGGGTGGCGTTCATCTTCCTGTTCATGCCCGCCGGCGCGTACCCGGGAGGCAATGTCTTCCTCGCCATCCTGTTCACCGTTGTCGCGGTGATGCCGACGAACCTCGTGTACGGGACGCTGGCCTCGATCATGCCCCGCTCCGGCGGCGACTACGTGTACGTGTCGCGCACGCTCGGGCCGCTGTGGGGCCTGGCCGCCAACTGGAACTACACCGTGTGGTCGTTCTTCTACATCGGCGTCCCGGCCGCGTTCCTGGGCAAGTACGGCATCTCGTCGCTGATGCGCACGATCGGCGTCTACTCCGGCAACCCGAACCTGGTGAACGTGGGTACGTTCTTCGCCAGCCCGCTCGGCACCTTCCTGGCCGGCGTCGTGCTCATCGCGCTCTTCACCGGCATCTTCATCACGGGCCTGAGCACGTACATGCGCGTGCAGAACGTGCTCTTTGCGATCGCGATGCTGGGCCTCGTCGCCATCGTGGTGGTCGCGCTGGGCGCCAACCCCGACCAGTACGTCGCCCGGTTCAACGCGTACTTCGCGTCGGTGACCGGCCACGCCGACACGCACAGGGTCATCCTCGACAGCCTGGGCAAGAACGCGCCGGCCTCGACCGGCTTCGATCTCCACGACACCGTGTCCGCGATGACGTGGTCGTTCAGCGTGCTCGGTTTCGGCCTTGCCTCCGCCTACATCGGGGGCGAGGTGAAGGGGGCCAACCGGGCGCAGATCAGGGGGATGGCCGGCTCTGTCCTCTTCTCCGCCGCCTGGATGCTGCTGCTGGCCGCCGTCGTGATCCACGTGCTCCCGTACGACTTCATCGGCGCGGTCGGCGCCGCCGACGCCGGCAAGACCGGCCTCGGCTTCACGCCGGTGTTCACCGAGCTGGTCAGCGCGTTCACCAACAACTGGGCGCTGCTGCTCCTGATCGGCGTCGGCTTCTGCCTGTGGACGTACGTCTGGCTGCCGATCTACATCATCACCACCACCCGCAACATGCTCGCCTGGGCGTTCGACGGGCTGCTGCCGGTGCGCGTCTCCACCGTGGACGAGCGGTTCCACAGCCCGGTCGTGGCGATCCTCATCTCCAGCGGGCTGGGCGTGGTGTTCCTGGGCGTGTACGCGTTCGACACGAGCTTCCAGGTCATCTCCGGCTTCTTCGGCCAGGTGTGGACGTACATGCTGGCCGGCGTCGCGGCGATCGTGCTGCCGTACAGGCTGAAGGACCTGTTCGAGGCGTCGCCGGTCCGCTGGCGCATCGCCGGCGTGCCCGTGCTCTCGATCCTCGGCGTGCTCTCGATCCTCGGCATGGGCGTCATCGAGTACGCCTATCTGAACGATCCCAACTCGGGCATCTCGTTCAGGGCGCCGACCATGATCTTCATCAACATCGCGGTCTTCCTGTCCGGGTTCGTCTTCTACGCGATCACCCGCTTCATCCGGTCCCGGCAGGGCGTCGACCTCGGGCTGGCGTTCGCCGAGATCCCGCCCGAATGATCTCACGCAGGATGCCGGACCCCCCCGCCGGCCGGCCGCTGCTGGCACGAGGCATCCAGCTGGCGGCCGCCGCCGAGGAGGCGGGCTTCCCGGTTCGCCTCCTGGGCGGCGTCGGGGTCGGCGCGCTGCTCGGCGAGCGCTGGCCGGAGCGGTGCCGCCGCGACCCCGGCGACATCGACCTGGCCGCCCGCGGCCGCGACCGGCGCGCCGTGACCCGGCTGCTGGAGGCCGAGGGGTTCGTGCCCGACCGCGAGTTCAACGCCCTGCACGGGCGCGAACGGCTGCTGTTCCGGGATCGGGACGGGGTGAAGCTGGACGTCGTCCTGGACGTGCTCCGCATGTGCCACACGATCTCGCTGGCGCCCGGCTTCGAGGTTGCCGGACCGGCGCTGCCGGCCTGGCTGCTGCTGGTCACCAAGCTGCAGGTGGTCGAGCTGACGGAGAAGGACCGGCTGGACATCGCGGCCCTGCTGGTGGGCTGCCGGTATGAGCAGCTCGAGGTCGACCTGATCGCCAGGGACTGCGCGGACGACTGGGGCCTCTGGCGCTCGATGACCGGGACGCTGCGCGCGGTCCGGCAGCAGCCGCCGCCCCTCGCGACGGAGGAGCTGAGCCGTCTGCGGGGCGTCGCCGCCAGGCTGCTGGAGCACCTGGAGACCGCTCCGAAGACGCTGCGCTGGCGGCTCCGCGACCGCGTCGGTGAGCGGGTGCGCTGGTACGAGCTGCCGGAGAGCCCGTGAGCCGGGGCGAGGACCTTCCGTGATCGGTACTCGTGAGGAGGTGGACGCCGGCATCGCGACCCTGCGGGAGCGCGGCGCCGAGTGGGCGACCTGCGTCTGGGTCGACGTCGGCGGGCGGCCGCGGGGCAAGATGATCGTCCTGGACCGGCTGGCCGAAGCGGTCGCGGGGGGCGACCTCTACACGCCGCGCGGCCTCGCCTGGGTGGGCCGCTCCGACCCGGCGGAGCCGGAGGGCTACAGCGTCCCCGACCTGGAGCGCGCGGTCCTCCTGCCGAGCGACCGCCGCATCGCCTGGGTGCCGTCCGACGTCCACCAGGACGGGCGGCCCTTCCCGCACTGCGCCCGCTCGGTCCTGCGCCGCCAGGTGGAGCGGGCGGCCGGGCTGGGATACCGGGTGAACGCCGGCATGGAGTGCGAGGTCCACCTGCTGCGACGGACCCCCGGCGGCGGCCTGGAGCCCTTCGCACCCGCCTCCGACCTGGAGCCGACGCCGCTGTACGACGTGCGCGCGGCGGTCGAGACCCTGCCGGTCGTCGAGCCGATGGTGGCCGCCATGCGCGAGCTCGGCTGGGGCTTCGAGGCGTTCGACCAGGAGTGCGGCAGGGGGCAGGTCGAGTTCGACTTCGGCTACACGGACGCGCTGGGGATGGCGGACCGGCTGATCCTGTTCCGCTTCCTGCTGGCCGAGTACGCGCGCCGGGCGGGCGGCATCGCCTGCTTCATGGCCAAGCCGTTCACCGACGGCTGGGGCTCGGGCGCCCACGTCAACCTCTCTCTCGCCGGCGTGGCCGCTGGCGAGAACCTGTTCGAGGACCGGCGTGACCCGCGCGGGCTCGGCTTCAGCGCCATCGCCTACCGGGCGGTGGCCGGGCTGCTGGCCCACTCGGGCGCCCTGACGGCGCTGAGCGCGCCCACCGTCAACTCGTACAAGCGCCTGGTCCGGCAGGGCGCGCTGCCCGACATCACCTGGGCGCCCACCATCGCCGGCTACGGCGACAACGACCGCTCGTGCATGCTGCGGCTGCCGCGCTCGCGGCGCTGCATCGAGAACCGGGTGCCGGACATCTCGTGCAACCCGTACCTGGCGCTGGCGATGCACGTGGCCGCCGCTCTGGAGGGGATCGAGCGCGACCTGGACCCCGGCGAGCCGCGAACCGGCGGCCGGCTGCCCCGCACCCTGCTGGAGGCGGCCGAGGCGCTGGCCGCGGACCCCCTCGCACGTGACGTTCTGGGCCCCGAGCTGCACCGCGACCTGGTCGCCGCCCAGGTGCGCGAATGGGACGAGTACCACACCCCGGTCAGCTCCTGGGAGCTCGACCGCTACCTCACCGCTCTGTGAGCCTGTTGACGTGACGCACAGCCATCATCATCACCACCACAACCATCAGCGGCCGCCGAGCCCGCCCAGGCGCGACGTCTGGAACGCCGAGGGCGACTGGGCGCAGCGCGCGGAGGAGCTGCTTCCGGAGCACCGGCTGCGCGAGGAGATCGAGCGCGGCCTGGCGCACGGCCTGGAGGCAGCGCCCTCGATCGGCGACCGGACGATCTCCACGTTCGTCAGGGGAGAGCTGCCCCACTTCGCCGGCGAGACGGGCACGTTCCTCAAGTGCCCGTTCCTGGAGGACGTGCACGACGTCGGCGACGCGGAGGTGGCCGTGCTGGGCGCGCCGCTGGACGCCGGCACCACCTACCGGCCCGGCACCCGCTTCGGCCCGCAGGGCATCCGCCGGGTGACGAACCTGTTCGGCACGTACTCCTACGAGTTCGGCGTCGACCTGCGCGAGCAGCTCAACCTTGTCGACGTCGGGGACGTGTTCACCATCCCGGCGAACATCGAGAAGTCGTTCGACCAGATCAGCAGAGGGATGTCCCACGTGGTCGAGCAGGGCGTGTTCCCTGTCGTGCTGGGTGGGGACCACTCGATCGGCTACCCGACGATTCGCGGCCTGGCGCCGTGGGTGGACGGGAACGTGGGCATCATCCACTTCGACCGGCACGTCGACACGCAGGAGACGGACCTGGACGAGCGGATGCACACGACGCCCTGGTTCCACGCCACGAACATCGCCAACGCGCCGGCCGTGAACCTGGTGCAGATCGGGATCGGGGGCTGGCAGGCGCCGCGGCCAGGGGTAAAGGTGGGGAGGGGACGGGGAACCACGGTCGTCACGATCGGAGACGTGGAGCGGGTGGGCATCGAGAAGGTCGCCGAGGCGGCGCTCGAGGTGGCCTGGAAGGGGGCCAAGGCGGTCTACCTCAGCTTCGACGTCGACGTGATCGACTCGGGGTTCGTGCCCGGGACGGGGTGGCCGGAGCCGGGTGGGCTGCTGCCGCGCGAGGCGCTGCAGCTGGTCCGCCTGGTCTCCGCGCCCGGTCTGGCGGGCCTGGAGGTCGTGGAGTGCTCGCCGCCCTACGACCAGTCGGAGCAGACGTCGCTGATCGCGGCTCGGGTGGTGCTCGACTGCCTGGCCACGCACGTGCGCGAGGGGCGCCTGGGCCGGAGCGCGGCGACCAGGCCGCGCAGGGCGTGGGGGCCGGCCGCGCCGCCCTCGTCGTAGCGGCGCGCCGGACGCGGCCCGGCGGCCTTCAGACTGGGGCGGATGACCGATCATGTCGTTCGCAACCGCGTCGAGTGGGACCGCAAGGCGGCTGAGTACGAGGCGCCCGGCCGGCGGGCGTGGGAGTCCGCCGACCCGTACTGGGGCATCTGGCAGGTGCCGGAGTCACAGCTCGGCGTCCTGCCCGACGTCAGCGGGCTGGACGTGATCGAGCTGGGCTGCGGCACGGGCTACGTGTCAGCGTGGCTGGCGCGGCGCGGCGCGCGTCCGGTCGGCATCGACAACTCGGCGGCGCAGCTCGCGAGCGCCCGGCGCTACCAGCGCGAGTTCGGGCTCGAGTTCCCGCTCATCCACGGCAACGCCGAGCAGGTGCCGCTGCCCGACGAGCGCTTCGACCTCGCGATCAGCGAGTACGGGGCGAGCATCTGGTGCGATCCGCACCGCTGGATCCCGGAGGCGGCCCGCCTGCTCCGGCCGGGCGGACGGCTGGTCTTCCTGGTCAACGGCGCGCTGTTGATGCTGTGCATGCCCGACGTGGAAGCGGCGGGTGACCGGCTGCTGCGCGACTACTTCGGCATGCACCGGTTCGAGTGGCCGGACGATGACGCTGTCGAGTTCCACCTCGGCTACGGCGACTGGATCCGGCTGCTGCGCGCCAGCGGCTTCGAGGTGGAGGACCTGCTGGAGGTGCGACCGCCGGAGGGCTCGACGACCCGGTACCCGTTCGTGACGCTGGAGTGGTCGCGCCGCTGGCCGTGCGAGGAGGTGTGGAAGGCCCGCCGGAGGTCGTGAGGGGCACCGGGCCCATACTCACATCCCATGCCCGACGCGCTGAGGTTCGGCCTCTTCTCCGTGAACTCGTACGCGTGCAGCCGCCCCGCCACCGCGGCGCGGATCGCCCGGCTGGCCGAGTCCGCCGGCTTCGACTCGGTGTGGGCCGGCGAGCACGTCGTCCTGCCCGATCCGCGCGTCCCGCCCTCGCCGATGGAGCCCGACCAGCCGATCCTCGATCCGCTCGTCGCCCTGTCGTTCCTGGCCGGCCACACGACCAGCCTCAAGCTGGGCACCGGGATCGTCATCCTTCCCCAGCGCAATCCGCTGGTGCTGGCCAAGCAGGCGGCCAGCCTGGACGCTCTCTCCGGCGGCCGCCTGATCCTGGGCATCGGCGCCGGCTACCTGGAGCCCGAGATGAGCGCCATCGGCGTGCCGATGTCCGAGCGAGGCGCGAGGACGGACGAGTACCTGGCAGCGATGCGGAGCATCTGGTACGAGGAGAAGCCGGCCTTTCACGGGCGGTTCGTCAGCTTCTCCGGCGTGATGGCGCATCCGCGGCCGACCTCGCTGCCGATCGTCGTCGGCGGCCACACGCCGGCCGCCCACCGGCGGGCCATCGAGAAATGCCACGGCTGGTACGGCTTCGCACTGGACGTCGCCGCCGCCGCCGCCAACCTGCAGGGCCTGCGCGAGGCGGCCTCCCGCTACGAGCGGCCGGCGGAGCTGGGCGAGCTGGAGGTCAGCGTCACGCCGCGCGGCCCCCTGGACCGGGACGCGGCGGCCCGCTACGCGGAGCTCGGCGTGCACCGCCTGATCCCGGTGCCGCCCAGGGCCATGGACGAGGAGGCGCTCGCCGCCCACGTCGTCACGCTGGGAGAGACACTGATCGGCCGGACGCTGTAGGGACTCAGCGGGCGGGCGCGGGGCGGATCGGTCGCGGGCTGAGCGTCAGCGGGATCACCGTGGTGGTCGGACCGCTCTCGGGCGCGAACACGCACTCCGGGTCCGGGTCGTCCAGCGGCGTGTCCGTGAAGTGCTTGACCGCCATGCAGCCGCCGTGGCAGCGGCCGTAGGCTCCGCACGACCGGCACTGGCCCCCGACCTCCCAGCCCCGCAGCCGCTCGAACAGCGGCGACTCGGACCAGATGGTGGCGAACGACGAGTCACGCACGTTGCCGGCCTTGAACTCGTCGGCCAGCACGAAGGGGCAGGCGTACACGTCGCCCCGCGGGTCGACGCAGCAGACGATCCGTCCCGCCCCGCACATGTTCAGCCCGTCCAGCGGAGCGCCCAGGGCGGACAGGTGGAAGAAGGAGTCGCCGGTCAGCACGTCGGGGTGAGCGCGCAGCCACGCGTAGAGGCCGCGGTTCTGCTCCTGGGTCAGCTTCAGCGCGTCCCACACGGCGCGGCCCCGGCCGGACGGGCGCAGGCGGGTCACCCGGAGCTGGCCGCCCATGCCGGTCACCAGCGCATGCAGGCCGTCCAGCTGCGCGAAGCTGCGCCGCGTCACCACGTGGTTGACCTTGAAGGGGAAGCCCTCCTCGGCCAGCAGCTCCATCGCCCGGCGAGCGCGGCTGAACGAGCCGTCGCCCCTGATCGCGTCGTTCACCTCGGCCGAGGCGCCGTCCACGGAGATCTGCACGTCCAGGTAGTCGGTGCTGGCGATCCAGCGCGCCGCCTCGCGGTCGACCAGCGTCCCGTTCGTGCTGAACTTGACGCCGATGCGCCGCGCGATCGAGTACTCCATCAGCTCGAAGAAGTCGGGCCGGGTCATCGGCTCGCCGCCGCCGACGTTGATGTAGAAGACCCGCATCGCCGCCCACTCGTCCAGCAGCGCCTTCGCCTCGGCGGTCGAGAGCTCGTCCGGCGCACGGGTGCCCGACGACGACAGGCAGTGCACGCAGAGCAGGTTGCACGCGTACGTCATCTCCCATGTCAGGCAGATGGGCGCGTTCAACCCCTGGCGCAGCACGTCATATGACGACATGGACGACCCCCTTCCGGCGCAGGCCTTCGAGCACTGTCAACAGCTTCGGCACCGCCGCCTCCTGCAGCTCGCCGGACGCCACCAGCTCGTCGGCGATCTCACCCACCTGCCGGGCGCCGGCTGAGTCCACGAACGGCAGGAGGCGCTGGTCGATGAAGAACAGCTGCCGGTCACGGTAGCTGTAGGCGAGCGCTCCGAACTTCTCCGGTCGCAGCGCGACCGCATCGTCCAGGCGGACCCGGTCGCTCCGCCTCACCCGGGATGGCTCGGGATCAGTAGACCCCGCACATCCCGTCGATGGTGATCTCGCGGACCACGAGCTCGCCCAGCTCGTCGTCGCTCAGATCGGCGCCGAAGTCGTCGTCGTCCTGGACCTCGACGGCCTCCGTCACGGCGTCCTGCACACTCATACGAGCAGTCTAAAGGCAGGCGGTCGGTGCGTCGTGTAGCCTCACCGCTCGTGGCCTCCGAGAGCGACAGTCGCCTGCGGGCGGTCGTCTTCGACTGGGGCGGCACGCTGACGCCCTTCCACTCGATCGACCTGGCCGACCTCTGGTCGGTCGCCGCGCGCATACTCGCCCCCGACCACGCTGAGGAGCTGACGGCGGCCCTGCTCGCCGCGGAGCGCGAGTCCTGGGATCGCGTCGAGCGCGAGGGCGGCATCGTCAGCGCCACGCTGCACGACCTGCTGGCCGTGGCCGCCGAGCGGACCGCGGTGACCCTCGACGACGCGGTGGTGGAGCGCGCCCTGGAGGCGCACCTGGAGGCGTGGACGCCCCATACGCTGACCGATCCGGAGGCGGCCCCGGTGCTCCGCGCCCTCCGCGCCCGCGGCATCCGGGTCGGACTGCTCTCCAACACCCACTGGCCCCGCCACTGGCACGAGCGCATCCTGGCCCGCGACGAGGTGCTCGACCTGATCGACGTCCGCGTCTACACCAGCGAGCTGCGGCACACGAAGCCCCACGCCGAGGCCTTCCGGGCCGTGCTCGGGCCGCTGGGCGTCGAGCCCGAGGAGGCCGTCATGGTCGGCGACCGGCCGTACGACGACATCACGGGCGCGAAGGCGCTGGGCATGCGGGCGGTGCTGCTGCCCAACCCGTTCGTTCCGGGCGCGCCGGTCACGCCCGACGCGACCATCGCCAGCCTGACCGAGCTCCTGACCCTGGTCGACGCCTGGCGAGACGAGTGCTGAGCTCCGGCTCGGGCCGTGTGGCGCTGGTCACGGGCGCGGGCCGCGGCCAGGGGCGGGCCCACGCGGTGGCGCTCGCCCGCGCCGGCCTGGACATCGTGGCCACCGACGTGGCGTCCGACCATCCGACCGTGCCCTACGGCCTGGCCGCGCCCGCCGACCTGGAGGAGACCGCACGCGCGGTCTGCGAGACCGGCCGCCGCTGCGTGGCCGTGCGCGCCGACGCCGCCAGCCTGGCCGGCATGGAGGCGGCGGTCCGGCGGTCGGCCGAGCTCGGTGCGCTGGAGGTGGTCTGCGCCAATGCCGGCGTCATCAGCTTCGGGCGGTCGTGGGAGCTGAGCGAGGCGCAGTGGGACCAGGTCGTCGCCACCAACCTCAAGGGGGTCTGGGCGGTCTGCCGCGCGGCCGTCCCGGGCCTGATCGAGCGCGGGCGGGGGGGCAGCATCGTGATCACCGGCTCGGCCGCGTCTCTTCGCGGCTACCCCGGCATCTCGCACTACGTCGCCGCCAAGCATGGCGTGATCGGCCTCATGCGCTCGCTGGCGATCGAGCTGGCGCCCCACCGCATCCGTGTCAACTGCGTGCTGCCGGGCGGCGTCCGAACGCCGATGGGGACGGCCGGCGCGATGCACGAGTGGCTGGCGGCCGAGCCTGAGGCGGCCCGCGCCCTGACGGCGCTCATGCCGGTCGACCTGGTCGAGCCCGAGGACGTCAGCGCGGCCGTGGCCTGGCTGGCCTCGGACGAATCCAGGTTCGTGACGGGGGTGGCACTGCCGGTCGACGCCGGCGTCCAGCTCCGCTGACCCGCTCGAGCTCGGCGAACGCCACGCTGATGGGCCTCCGCTCCCGTAAGGCCAGGCTTGGCCCGAACCTAACCGTGGCTTAACCGGGCTCACCTATCGTGCAAGTTGATGGGGATATTTCTGGTGCGAGAGGCTGACTCCGGGGGCAGGTTCTCCTGGCCCGGACCGGACCGGCTGCGGCCGCTCACCGGGGGTGGATGGCGTCAGGCCCAGGAGCTGGCCGAGCGCCTGGACGGTGCGTCCATCGTCCGGATCGTCGCCAGCCCGTGGCTGCGCTGCCAGCAGACCGTGCTCCCGCTGGCCGAAGCGCGCCAGCTCCCGATCGATTCCGAGCCCGGCCTCGGCCAGATCGCCTCGGTCGACCGGGCGATGCACCTGATCGCCGAGGCCTCCGACTCGACGGCCTTCTGCACCCATCCCGAGCTGCTGTTCGCCATGATCGAGCGCCTCCGCACCGGAGGCCACCGGGTGCGCCCCCTCTGTGGCGTCGCCTGGACGACCGATCTCATCCCCTCCGAGGTCGTCGTCGCCGGCTGAGCGGTCGCGGCCGCGTCCCGCGGTTCGGCGGAACGCACCTGGTGTTATGGGTGGCGATGAAACTGCTGATCGAGATCCTGCTGGCGATCTTCCTGCATCCGATCGCCTTCGTCCTCTGCCTGATCAACATCCTCGGCCGTCAGGATCTCAGCGGCCTGCAGAAGATCGTCTGGATCGTGGTCACGTTCGTCTGGGGCATCGGGCCCATCCTCTACGTCCTCGTCGGCGACGGCGCCATGTGGGGATCCAGGTAGCCTCGGACGAACGAGACCGCCCCAAAGAGGGGCGGCCTCCACCATGACGACGTTGCCTGGAACGCTTACGCAGCCGTAGGCTGGGCCGGCTCGGTCCGCTCGCTCTTCTCGGTCAGCGCCGCGCCACCGACCGGGATCTTGACCGCCGGGCTGACCGGCGCGTGCGCGATCGTGATCGTCAGCAGGCCGTTCTCGAACGTCGCCTGGACGTCGCCGGCCGTCACTCCGTCGGGCAGCGCGAACCGTCGCTCGAAGCTGCCGGAGAAGACCTCGCGGCGCAGGTACCGGCCCTGCTCCGTCCTCTTCTCCTCGGACCGCCTGGCGCTGACGGTCAGCACACCGTTCTCCAGGGTCACCTCTACGTCCTCCGGCTCGAAGCCGGGAAGGGCGGCCTGCAGACGGTAGCCGCCGTCGGTCCGCTCCACGTTCGTGGGCAGTCGGAACGCGCGGGTCGGGAACGCCTCTCGGGCCGCGATCGGGCCGAGCAGCGTCGCGAATGGGCTCCATCGTG
>DASYBH010000459.1:0-3175 GCA_036500885.1 Candidatus Dormiibacterota bacterium | reverse complement strand
GGGCTGCGGCCCCGCTGACCGCAGGAAGCTAGTCTGGCCTGACCCCCATCCACCGGCTGAATGCTCATGGGAGAACCATGCGAACCGGGTCTTGCCCCACACCCCATCCGACCTCGGGTGGAGCCGGCGTCATACTCGGGGCGGATGCCGCCGTCACCGCGCACGACTACGCTGGGGGGATGAGCCGCGTCGAGCGGGCCAGGAGTGCCGCGTACCGATACGCTTTCGTCGGTGTGGCATTGGGGATCGTCGCGGCCGTCGCATTCCGGCACGCGACGACCGGCGGGCCGGAGGCCACCCTGGCGCTGGCCGCCCCCGGCGTCCTGCCGCTCGTGGCCGAGGCCGCCTGGCCACAGTTGGCGGTTCGGCCGTGGATGACGGCGGTGGTGGCCGCCGGCGCGCTCGTCTCGGTGATGGCGCTCGTCGTCCGCCACCCCGCCGATGCCGACCTCGTGGAGTTCCTGCTCCTCGTGGTCGCGTCCAGGGCGGGGTTCGCCGTGCCGTTCGCCGTCAGCCTGCCGCTCGTCCTGGCGGCGCTGGCCGTACCGGCGCTGCTCGGCATCGCGGCGGGGGCGCACACCGCGCCGGCCCTGGGTGCCGGGACCGTCTGCGCCTGGCTGGCCGGTGTCGGGATGCGAGCGCAGGACCGCCTGGTGCGCGAGCTGCGCGCGGCCCAGGCGGTCGTGGCCGAGCGCGCCGCGAGCGACGAGCGGCAGCGCATCATCGGCGAGATCCATGACCTGGTCGCGCACAGCCTGTCCGTGACCATGCTCCACATCGCGGGCGCGCGTCTGTCGCTTGCGGACGGTGAACCAGCGGAGGCGATGGACGCGCTCGGCGAAGCGGAGCGGACCGGTCGCGACGCCATGCGCGAGATCCGCATGGCGGTGGGCCTGGTCGCGCCGCGTGCCGGTCCGGGCACCTCGGCCTCGCTGCCCCGGGCGGCCGACCTGCCAGACCTGGTCGCCGGCTACGGATCGGCCGGGCTCCGGACGAGCCTGGAGGTGCGCGGCGACCTCGACGCGCTGCCGCAGGACGCCAGCCTGTCCCTCTACCGCATCGCCCAGGAGTCGCTGGCGAACGCGGCCAGGCACGCGCCCGATGGCGCGGTCCGGGTCGTCGCCACGAACGGAGGAGGCGAGGTGCGCCTGACCGTGTGGAACGAGGTCAGGGGCGCGCCGACCGCGCCGAGGGGCGGGCTCGGCATCGCGGGCATGGCTCGCCGAGCCGCCCTGCTCGGCGGCAGGTTCGCGGCGGGACCGGCGGAGGACGGGTGGCGCGTCGACGTGACGCTGCCGGCCGTGCCGAGTTGATCCGGGTCCTGCTCGTGGACGACCAGCCGCTGGTGCGGGCGGGCCTGCGGCGCATCCTCCGGCCGCGAGCCGGGTTCGAGGTCGTCGGTGAGTGCCAGGACGGCGACGAGGTCGCCCAGGCGGTGGCGGACACGCTGCCCGACGTGGTCGTGATGGACGTTCGCATGAAGCGCATGGACGGCGCCGAGGCCACCCGCCGCGTCCGGCTCTATGGCGGCCCGCCCGTCCTGGTCCTGACCACCTTCGACGACGACGACGTGCTGTCGGCCGCCCTGCGGGCCGGCGCCAGCGGCTTCGTGCTCAAGGACGCCCCTGGCCAGGACCTGGTCAGGGCGGTGCGCGTCGTCGCCGAGGGCGGCGCCTGGCTCGACCCTGGGGTCACCTCGCGGGTGCTGGCCGCCTTCCGCGACGAGCGCCCGCTGGCTCCCGAACGCCAGCCCGACGGCTCCCTGACCCTCCGGGAGGTGGACGTGCTCCGGCTGGTGGGTCGCGGTCTGAGCAACACCGAGGTGGCCGGGGCGCTGCACATCAGTGAGGTCACGGTCAAGTCGCACCTCGGCCACATCCTCGACAAGCTGGACCTGCGCGACCGCGCGTCCGCGATCGTGCACGCGTTCGACAGCGGCCTGGTCGAGCCGGCGCGCTGACCGGCGCAGCGCCCGGCGCCTCATACCCTGGTTGGAGCTCGGAATCCACTTCGGCGACGATGTGCCGCCGGCAGGCTCGCCCTTACGGTCGTGGCCATGAGAGCCATCCTTCTCGTCGTCTACGCGGGGGCTCCGGCCATCGCCGTCGTCGTGGTGGCCGCCCTGAACCACATCCTGCTCACCGCCGCGCAGCGCTCGGACGGGAACGTTCGGGCGGAGCGGCGTACGGCGTTCATCGTCGTCGGCGTCCTCGCCGCCTGGTTCGGCCTGGCCGCCGCGCTCGCGATCAACGGCGCGTTTCGGCCCACGCCGGGCCGGCCGGCCCTGATCGGGCTCTTCATCGTGCTGCCGCTCATCGGCGGTCTGATCGCGCTCGTGCGCAACAAGGGACTGCGGCGGCTGCTCGACGACCCCGCCTCGCAGCGGGCGCTGATCGTGCTCCAGACCTATCGGGTTGGCGGGGCCTCTTTCCTGGTGATGTTCCTGCTGGGTCAGCTCCCCGCGATCATGGCGATGCCCGCCGGGGTCGGGGACGTCCTGACCGGGGCGTTCGCGTACTCGGCGTTCGCCGCCCTCCGCGACGGGCGCCGGGGCCGCGCGATCGCCTGGAACGTGTTCGGGATCGTGGACCTGCTCGTCGCGGTCACCCTCGCCGTGATCACCGGCCCCGGCCCCACCCACCTCATCACGACGCAGCCGTCGACGCTGGCGCTGCTGACGACGCCGCAGGTGCTCGTGCCGGCGTTCATCGTGCCCCTCGCGCTGCTGATGCACGTCGCCTCGCTCAGGGGCCTGCTCTCGCGCCGGACCGTGCTGACGGCCGGACCGACCACCGCGATGGCCGCATCGGGGGGCTAGCCGAAGCCTTCTCCCCCACATGTGCCGGGGCGCCGCCGCCCGCCGGCGGCGGTGCCACCGGCCGCAATCAGACAGGCAGCACGTACTCGACCTCCCAGCCCGGACGCGCGCCGCCGGCGCGGCGCAGGACCGGTGTGCCGTTACATCACGTGCGTCACCTCGATCAGGCCGCCCGGCGGTACTCGTGAACCAGGCCGCCGAGACGATCCCGACGCTCTACACGGCTGGCGTCGGCGACGATGATCGGCTCCGGTGACGGACACGGTGGTCGCTGTTCGAGGCCCTTGGTGCGGCCGAGCCCGGTGGTAGTGCTCGATGAACTCGGCGAGGACGTGCTCGAGGTGCCGCCGGCCGAAG
>DASYBH010000458.1:0-11349 GCA_036500885.1 Candidatus Dormiibacterota bacterium | reverse complement strand
GGCTGCGGTAGACGCCCCGCTCCTCGTTGGGGCCGTGGGCGTGACCGAGGGCCGCCACGTAGACCAGGTCGGGGTCTCCAGGATGGACGCGGACCCGGCCGATGTGGCGCGTCGGCGCGAGGCCGCAGTGCACCCACGTGGCGCCGGCGTCGGTGGAGCGGTAGACGCCGTCGCCGTGCGAGACGTTGGAGCGGATGCAGCTCTCGCCCATCCCGGCGTAGATGACGTTGGAGTCGGAGGCCGCCACGGCGAGCGCGCCGACCGAGGCCCGGCGGAAGAACCCGTCCGAGACGTTGCGCCACGACACGCCGCCGTCCTGGGTCTTCCAGACGCCGCCGCCGGTCGACCCGAAGTAGAACGTCCGCCGGTCGCCCGCGTCCCCGGCCACCGCCACGACCCGCCCCGCGCGAAACGGGCCGATAAGCCTCCAGTGGACCTCGTCGAAGAAACCCTCGGCGGTATCCACCGCGTACGCGCCCCCCAGGACATCGCTGCGCTCCGTCGGTGGATACCCCCGCCCCGCCGTCCCGTCGCTCTCACTCATCCGGCACCTCCCTTACCCGAGTCCCGATCTCCCTCACCTGATCGAACGCCAGCGTAACCGACCGATGGACGGCACATCGCTCATGGCGCCCTGCGGTCCCCCGCTTGCAATCTCTTTACACACCATCGCCTCATCGGCGGCGCAATCGGCCCCGTTCTGGCCCTTTTCGTCGTTGGAGTGACTGCTGTCTCCTAGGACAATCCACACGGGGGGCATTGAGGGTTCCAGGTCAGAGATCGGCGGACCCCGCAATGCGAACGACCACGGCACATGAAGAGGGTGATCGATAGTGTCTGATACCAGCACCGTCAGGATTGGTTCGATGGTTCGCGTGCTCGACCGCGATGGCGAGGAGGAGTACACCATCGTCGGCGCCGAGGAAGCCGACTTCGCGTCGAGGCGCATCTCCAGCGACTCGCCTCTCGCCATGGCGCTCCTCGGCCACGGCGAGGGTGACCAGGTCAAGGTTCGCGCTCCGGGCGGCCTGCGAGCCGTGACGATCGTTCGCGTCGGCGTCGCGATTCTGGTCTGAGCTCCAATCCCTTTATCTCGACCGAGGCGGTCGCCGGCAGAAGGCCGGCGCCCGCAGGGGGAAGGCGGGCGATCAGGTGTCGCTGGTCCCTCCGCCGTCGATCACGAGCACCTGGCCGTTGACGTAGCTCGCCGCATCGGAAACCAGGAACACCGCCGCTCCCGCGATCTCCTCAGGGTTTCCGATCCGACCGAACGGGTTGTTCTGCACGACCCGCTCCAGGACGGCTTCGTTGCTCCAGAGCGCCTCGGCGAAGCGCGTCTTGAAGAGGCCGGGCGCTATGCAGTTGACCCGGACCTTGCCGCCGATCTCGCGCGCCAGCTGGCGCGTGAGCATGATCACGCCGGCCTTGGTGACGTCGTACACGCCGAGGCCGACCGACGGCCGCAGTCCGCCCGTGCTGGCGATGTTGAGCACCGCGCCTCCGTGCTCACCCATCCAGGCGCGGTGGACGAGCTGGGTCAGCAGGAAGTAGCCACGCAGGTTGACATCGAAGGTCTTGTCCCACGCCGCGACGTCGGCGTCGATCAGCGAGCCGAAGTACGGGTTGGTCCCCGCGTTGTTCACGAGAATGTCGATGCGGCCGAACCGCTCCATCGTCCCGTCGACGAGGGCACGGAGGTCGTCCTCGCGACCGGCGTGCGCCGCGATCGCCACGGCGGAGCCGGCGAAGCGCGCGTTCAGCCGGTCCGCCTCGCGGTCGAGGTCCTGCTGCTTTCGGCTGCTGAGCACCACCCTCGCGCCATGTTCGGCGAGGCCCTCGGCGATCGCGCTGCCCAGGCCCCGGCTGGCCCCGGTCACGATGGCCACACGCTCAGCGAGTTGGAAGTTCGGCACGGATGGATAGGATAAGCGCCAATGGAAGTCGTTTCGGGCAGGTTCGCTGAGGACATCCTCGAGCGGATCTTCGCGCCCTCCACCAAGCCGAGCGCCCTGGACCAGGCTGAGCAGACGCTCCGGCACCCAAAGCGCCTGGTCTATGTCGCAATGTCGAATCGCAACTTCTACTGGCGCAACCACATCCAGAAGTTCGTCCTCGACTCCGGGATGGTGCCCGTCAGCCCATTCATGCTCTTCGACTACTACCTGCTCCACACGGTGCCGAAGACCGTGGTCAGGGAGGCCATGAACAACCTCCTGGCGAAGAGCGACGAGGTCTGGGTGTTCGGGCGCATCTCACTGGGAGTGAAGGTGCAGATCGGCATCGCCAAGCGGATGAGCAAGTCCGTCCGCTACTTCGACATCTCGGAGCTCCCGGTCGCCGTCCTCCCCATCTCGGCAGAGACCGCGGAAGAAGAGATCAGAGACTAGAGCGCTCTAGAGCGCCTGGAGGAGGGGGCCGCCCCCCGCCTGCCGGTCAGGCCCCGGGTCGCTTCATCGCCCACGGCCCGTAGCGGGCGGCGGCCACGATGAGCCAGACGACGAGGGCCAGCGCCGCCACTGACAGCAGCAGGCCGACCGCGATCGCCGCGGGCGGGAGCGTCTGGGTGGACGGGCTCCCGAGGGCCAGCGAGTTCATGATCACACCGATGCTGCCGAACGCCACGAGGACGAGGTCGACCCAGAAGACCCACCGCCAGCCCCGCAGGCTGCACACGGCCAGCGCCAGCATCAGCAGGGCAAGGACCACGACCGTGATCCAGCCGACCGTCGAAGCCAGCTGCGCCGCGGCACGAACCTGGTCCTCGCCCAGGGTCGGGTTCGCGGCGCGAACGCTCCGCTCCGCCGCCGCCTGAGAGACGAACAGCGCGGTCGCCAGGATCGACCACACCGCGTTCACCGCGAAGAAGGCCGCGACGGTCCGCTGGAGCGGCACCGTCCAGGATGTCGGCTCGCGGCGGCCGCGCGCCAGCGCCGCCCACTGCTGGCCGTCCCAGCTGAACTGGCCGTCAGCCGAGATCTCGCCGACCCGGGGGCTCTCTGTGCTCATGCGTGCGTATCCTCCACTCCCCCCCTCATCTGCCGGGGGGTCAGGGGGGGCAAGTCGTCTTCCCTACTCTCACGACCGCCGCCCCTCCACCACGCGGCGATACCAGCGCTCCGGTGCGCCCAGCTCCTCCGGGCGGGGCACCGCGTCGGGACCCTCCCACGCCCGGTTCAGAGCCTCCATACCGTACCGTTCGTGCACGGCGCGCGCGAACCGCTCGCCCGCGCGGTACTGCTCCAGCTTCATCTCGAGCCCGGTCGCCCGCCACACGAGCCGCTCCAGCGGTCCACGCTCGCCGCTCCGCCTGCGATAGGCGGCGTCGAGCCGCGCGAACGAGGGCAACAGCTCGCGGCCGACGAGGTTCATCACCAGGTTGCCGTGGCCCTCGATCAGCGACATCATCGCCTGCATCCCGCGGACCAGCTGCCACCGGGAGGGCCCGCCGGCCGTGACTGCCATGAGCCGCTGCAGGCCGGCCCTGGATGGCGTCGCGGCGACCGCGGCGGCGGTCAGCTCGTCGACCTGGCTGTCCAGATAGTCACGCAGCCACGGATGGGCCGCGAACTGCCACGCGTGCGTCATCTCGTGGAGGATCAGCCAGCGCCGCAGATCGTCGCCAGGCAGGCCCGCCAGCCGGCCCCAGGCCGCCACGTTGGGCTCCACCAGGTACAGCGCGGGCTGGACATGCTCGCGGCCCAGCAGCTGGGGGTCGTACTGGCCCAGGACGCGCCGCGCCATGAAGGTGAGCATCATGGCCACATAGCGGTTCACGCCGGCACGACCGGCGACCGCCAGACGGGAGTCGGGCACGCTCGTCGCCGAGGCCAGCGGCGCCATCACGCGCCGCAGGATGCCCACGTTGAGCGCCAGCCAGCCGGCCCGATCGAGCGCCTGGAAGCCCGGCAGTCGAACCCCCGGCGGGAGCCCGCCCACCGCCTCGAGCAGCGGTTCGCGGACCTCGGCGGCAAAGCCGTCGTACGCCTCGGCGGCACGCGCCAGGCGCTCCGGCGCCACGCGCTCCTCGCGCAGCCTGGCTGTCGCCAGACGGCCGACGTCGTCCCAGTCCAGCAGCACGGTGGTGCCCCCTCGCGGGCGCACCACCTCCACCACCAGCACGGCGGCCACCCCGTACACGGCGCCCACCACCAGGCCACGTCGAAGACCCCGCCTCACCTAACGCACCGTACAGGAAAGGTCGGGGGCCCCGATCAGAAATCGAACGTGAGGTTGTGGGCGCGTTTGAACAGCACCTTGCAACCCTGACAACGGAACACGATCTGCATGGCACGGCGACCAAAGGCCTGCGCATCCTTCCCGCACACCGGACAAGCCGCGGTCTCGCTGAGAAACGCGTTGGGAAGCGCCATCACCTTGATCTCCGCCTTGCGTCGCCTCTTTGACATGACTCGACTCGCAGAGAGAGGAATGGAACGGGACGGCCATGCTAACAAACTGGCAAGAAATTGGCTAGGGCCAAACAGACTCTGGGGTTGCGACCCGCATCCCCGCATGGGCCACTCGGCCCCGGGCGTCCGGCCCTCGCTGGTGGCCGGACGCGCTGCGCTTCCCGGGTCGAGCCCCTCTCGGAGGAAGAGGAACGACCCCGGCGGTCAGACCTCGAGAAGGGTGACGTCGAGCTCCTTGAGGCCCTCGGGCGGCTCCAGGCCGTTGAGCTGCAGCGTCTTCATCAGGGCCAGGATGTAGCGGACCCCGGCCAGGTTGACTCCGTGCTTCCGCGTCAGCGTCTGGATGGCCTGCAGCTTCATGAGGTCGCGCTGTGAGTACCGTCGCCGGTTGGTGACCGTCCGCTTCGGCTTGATCATGTTGAGGTGCTCGTACATCATCAGCGTGCGGGGGTGGGTCTCCAGGATCTCGGAGGCCACGCTCAGCGTGTAGATCGGCTTGTCCAGGTGGATGTTCGCCGCGTCGCCCACCTGAGGTGTCCTCGCTTCTAAGCTGACCGACTCACGTTGCTTCGTCTTCATGGGGCTGTCGTCTCTCTCCTTTGGCCAGCCTCCCAGCCTCACCTTGGGTTACAGGCGCACAGGAGACTTTTGTACATGATGGTGCCAGGCGAAGTCTGAAGAGAGCAAGCATTTTTTGTTAAGGAATGCCGATGGCCTGAGGTACAGCCCGTGCCACGCCTTGCCACCCAGCGATGGCTTCACAAGTTGTGATCACGACACCAGGGCCAGATGGGGGCCAACCATGTGGCCCCCCCGGCCCCCTGGCCCCCGGTCAGTTCGCCCTGGGCGGGTTGTTGTTGTTGGGCGGGTTGTTGGGGTTGTTCGGATCCCTGGGCGGCGCGCCGGACGACGAGTGGGCGTTCGGCGGCAGCGGCGGCATAGGCTGGTTGGGGTTGGTGCCCGGCAGGAACCACACCGGCTGGCCGCCCACGTTGGCGTGGCCGAGGCCCGGCGGCTCCGAGAACCACTCGTCGGCCGGCGCCTTCATCGTGTCCAGGGCCGCCTGCATGAACGCGTGCCAGGCGGGCGCCGCGGTCTGGATGGCGTCGGCGCCATAGGTCATCAGGGAGTAGTCCGGGTTGCCGAACCAGAACGCGGCCGCCAGGCTGGGCGTGTAGCCGACCGTCCAGCCGTCGCTGAACGTCTCCGCCGTGCCCGTCTTGGCGGCGACCCGGCGACCGGGCAGCGTCAGCGCCGACCCCGCCCCGAACGCCCGGGTGCGGTTGGCGTCGTTGGACATGATCTGCTCCATGATGTAGGCCACCTTCGGGTCCAGCACCTGGTGGGCGCCCTTGTTGGGATCGGCCCTGAAGATCTCCGTGCCGTCGCTGGCGCTGATCGAGGCGATGCCGAAGGGCTGGTGATAGACCCCCTGAGCGCCGAGCACGGAGGCCCCCGTCGCCATCTGGAGCGGCGTCTCACCGTAGCCACCCAGCGTCAGGGAGGGCCCGTAGGTCGACGGCTGGTCGTCGTTGGTATAGCCGGTCAGGGTCCCGTCGGGCGCGAAATGCGGCACGTACGGCGGCGCGCCCATGCGACGGGCCATGTCGACGACCCTGTCTACCCCGAGCGTCATCTCGACCTTGACGGCGGGCACGTTGTACGAGTTGCCCATCGCCTGCTGGAGCTGGAGCGTGCCGTGGGAGCCGCCGTCGTAGTTCTTCGGTGAGTACGGCTGAGAGCCCTGGCCGAACGTGACCGTGAGCGGGGTGTCCGGGATCATCGTCGACATCGCGTACTTGCCGCTCTCGATCGCGGCCGTGTAGGTGTAGATCTTCATCGAGGACCCCGGGCTGCGCGGGGGCCAGAAGGCGAAGTCGTACTGGCCGCCCGGGGCGTCGGGATTGGCCGAGCCGACCATCGCCAGCACGGCGCCGGTCCGCGGGTCGATGGCCGTCATCGCGCCCTGGCTCTCGCGGAACGCGTAGCGATACCGGTCGACCTGGTCCTTGATCGCCTTCTCGGCCGCGGCCTGGAGCTGGAGGTTGATGGTCGTCTGGACGTGCAGGCCGCCGCCCTCCAGCGCCTGCTGACCGTACATTCTCGTGATCTGCAGCTTCACCCAGTCCACGAACGTCTGCGCACCGAGGATCTGGGGGACCGGCTTGAACATGTGGGCGGGTGGGTTCAGGTCCTCGGAGTACGCCTCGTCGGCCTGCTCCTGCGTGATCTTGTGCGTGCGGACCATCGCCTGCAGCACCTGGAGCTGGCGACTCCTCGCCTGCTCCCAGTGGGTGAACGGGTCGTTGTACAGCGGGCTCTGCGGGATGCCGGCCAGCATCGACGCCTGCGCCAGGTCCAGGTCCTTCGTGTCCATGTGGAAATAGACCCGCGAGGCCGCGAGGGAGCCCTTGGTGTTGTTCGAGTAGTCGACCGAGTTGAGGTACTGCTCGAGGATCTGGCGCTTGGTGTAGGTGTGCTCGACCTGGAGGGCGAGCACCGCCTCCTTGACCTTCCTGTCGAGGGTCGCCTTGTTGCCGGTCAGCCGCAGCTTGACGAGCTGCTGCGTGATGGTCGAGGCGCCCTGCACCGCCTGCTTCTGCCGCCAGTCGATCCAGGCCGCGCGGCCCATGGCGAAGACGTCGATGCCGGGCTCGTTCCAGAAGTTGGAGTCCTCGACCGCGATCGTCGCTGCGGGGAGCCACTTCCCCACGTCATCGAGGGACTCGTAGTAGTGCTGCGGCCTGTCCTCCTTGCGGATGTCCGCCAGGAGCGTGCCGTCCGCGGCGTAGATCATCGTGTCCTCGTCGAGCGGCTGGCTGGTGATGTCGTGAGCGTCGGGCAGGTCGGCGGCGTAGTTGATGTAGACGCTGGACGAGCCCAGGAACCCGACGCCCGCGATCAGCGCCACGAGCCCGACCTTGACGGCCGCGGGCAGCAGGGAGCCGGCGACGTGCGGCCGCCGGGCGCGGGCGCGTCGCCGGCCGAAGCGCTGGCCGTCGGGGCCGAAGGCGTAGGCGCTGGCCCGCAGCCGGCGACCGCGTGAATCCCGCAGCTCGCGGGGCGTGACCCTGGTGTCGCGGCCGGCCTCCACCTGGTGGCGCACGGCGCCCAGCGCGCGAGAGGCCGCGGGCAGGACGCCATCGAAGGCTCCGGACGCCGCCTGCGGCAGGCCGGCGCGAGCGCGTCGCGCGTCCGGCTCGGTCGCGTCGGCCCCTTCCCCCCTCGTCTGCCGGGGGGTCAGGGGGGGCAAGTCGTCTTCCTTTGCAGGCCGCAGCTGGGCGGCCGCCTGACGGACGCGCGGCGCGACGGCCACTCCGGCCTGGCGGACCCGCGGCGCGACCGCCGCTCCGGCCCGACGGACCTGCGACACGATCACCTCGCCGGCATGGCGAGCATGCGACATGACCGTCGCGGCGCCGCTACGACCGCGCGACAGCGCTGCCCCGCCGGCGCGGCGGACCTGTGGCACGGCGACAGAGACGGCGCGACGAACCTGGGCCAGGAGCACCGCGAGGAACACCCGCAGACGGGCCAGGAGGGCGCCGAGCCGCGGTCGCAGGCGTCCCGCCTGCAGCTCCAGCCATGCGCGCAGCTGGTGCGCCCGAATCATGAGGCCGTCATTGTCATAATTGCCCACATACTCTCAACCCTGAGCAACGCTCCTGCCGGGGAAATGGTCACGCGGACCAGGGCCGCGCGCACTGTCTTCAGTCAGCCGGACGAGTCAGTGGAACGAGGTCCCGCAGATCTCTGATTTGCAGGCTCAGCCAGCGGGCGAGGTCGTTGGCCCTGACCCACTGCCTGATCGCCTCGCCGTTCGCCTGCCGGGCAGGCTCGGGCATGAGCAGGGCGGCATGAAGCGCGTCGGCCGTCGCGCCGACATCGAAGGGATTGACCGACGTCGCCCACTCGCCAAGCTCCTCGTGAGCGCCCGCGTTCTCGGAGAGCACGAGCGCGCCGTTCCGGTCGTTCACCATCATCGCCTCTTTTGCCACCAGGTTCATGCCGTCGTAGATCGGGTTGACGAGCAGGACGTCGAAATCCCGGTAGGCGGCGACCGCCCGGCGCAGGTTCTCCGCCAGCTCCAGCCGAACGGGGGTCCAGCCGCGCTGCCCGAAGCGGGCGTTGATCCTGGCCGCCGTGCGGGTGATCGCGCCGAGGTAGTCGCGGTACGCCGCGATGTCCTGACGCGAGGGCTGCAGGAAGGCGAAGAACTGGACCGTCCGGTGCAGCTCCGGATGGCGGCGCAGCATCAGCTCGTAGGCCAGGAAGCCGCGCACGATGTTCTTGGATGGGTCCGTTCGATCGACACGGACGATCAGCTTGCCCGGCCGGTTGACGCGCAGCTCCGCCAGCTCGTGCGCGACGCCCGGCGAGGCCGCCAGGCGCTCCATGGCCACGACGTCGATGGAGATCGGGTAGGGCCGGACCCATACGACGCGGCCCTCGTACAGCACGGCGCGCTCGCGGTGGTCGACACGGAGGTTCAGCAGCTCCTCGCAGCTCATCAGGAAGTTGCGCACGTCGAGCGTCGTCTGGAAGCCGACCACGTCGTTCGCGAGCAGGCCCTCCAGGATGGCGTCGCGCATGCGGCCGGGCAGCACCTTCCAGTAGGTGGACGTCGGCCATGGGACGTGGATGAACTGCTGGAGGGTCGCGTCGGGAAGCAGCCGGCGTATCTCGCGCGGCGCCAGGTAGAGCTGGTAGTCCTGCGTCAGGACGAGCGCCGGCTTGCGGGCCCGCGCGGCCACCTCGACCACCTTCTCCGCCATCAGCCGGTTGACGGTGACGTAGCCGCGGTCCCAGGCCGCCCAGATCCCGTCGTCGATCAGCGGCTCGTCGATCAGCCCCCAGAGGTAGTGGTGGAGGAACCAGAGCAGCGGGTTGGCGATGACGGAGTAGTAGCGGCGGTAGGCGTCGGGGTTCGGGTTCGCGTAGTGGACCTGGATCGAGCCCTCGACGCCGGGTGCGACGCCGATCGTGCCGGTCGCGGCGCGCTCCCGCTCGGCCGGGGTGCGGGCGCACGCGACCCACGCCGCCGACGTCGCCTCCGCCACGGTCATCAGCGCGGTCACCAGGCCGCCCGACCCCCGGCGCATCGTCCCGCGCGGACCGGGCTCGAACGGCGCCCGGTTGCTCGCGACGATCGGCGACCACGGGGCCAGCACGCGGCTGGTGTAGCGGCGGATGGAGCCCTCGCTTGCGCTTGTCAACGTTCCGATTCCCCTCCGGAAATCTTACATTACAGCTATCACAAAGGCCGAGGCTGTCTTCCGGCGCCCCCGAGGGGGCTCGCCCGCCTTGCCCGGTGCGCTGAGACTGACCTCGGAGCCCTTCGTGCTTCAGACCAATTCGGAATCATTCGTCTTAGCCATGGGAGAGGACGGCATAGGTGGCCAGCACGGCGAAGGTGTTCTGCGCCGCGTGCATGGCGAAGGAGTTCAGGGTCGAGTCCGTGCGAACTCGGACCATGGTGGCCGCCAGGCCGAAGACGAAGAGGACCGGAAAGAGGGTCGGGAGCAGGTGGGCGCCGGCGAACACGGCCGCCGTGACCACGACCGACACGGGCACCGGCAGGCGGCCCACCAGCCAACCGAACAGGGCGCCGCGGAACAGCAGCTCCTCGCAGAACGGCGCCAGCAGGCACACGGTCGGCACGATCAGGGCCACGAACAGCGGGTCGAAGGACCGGCTCAGGAGCGTGACGGCGTTGCTCCGGGGCTGGCCGAGCAGCGGAGCGAGCGACGTGGTCAGCAGGCCGCCCGCCACGAGGGCGAGCACCCACGCCGCGAGCGCCCCCAGAAGATCGGGAAACGAGGTGAAGCGGAAGCGCAGCCGATCGCGCAGGCCGGCCGGCCCGCCGAACGCGACGAGGAGGGCGACCAGCAGGGTCGCGTACGCCTCGGCGATCAGCAGCGCGCTCACATCGGCCCGGTGCCCGAGCGCCCAGGCCCTGACGACGACCCGCGCAGCCAGGATCGTGAGCCCACCCACGATCGCGAGCAGCGCCAGCCACAGGCCTATGGTCAGCAGCAGGCGGCGCCCGCTGACCGCGCCGGCGCCGGTCACGGCTGGTTGGTGATGAAGAATGTCGACACGCCCAGGATGATGTACACCGCCAGCAGCTGCGCCCCTTCCAGCCAGGTGCTCCGGCCGTCGGCCGTGATCACCGACACGATTAGGGTGGACAGGGTCACCGCCACCACCTCGATGGTCCGGAAGACGAAGTCCATGGGATGGCCGAGCAGCGGGCTGAGGAGCACCAGGGCCGGCGCCACGAGCATCGCGATCTGGGTCGACGAGTTGAAGGCGATCTCGATCGACAGGTCCATCTTGTCGCGCAGCGCGAACACCACCGCCGACGCGTGCTCCGCGGCGTTGCCGATGATCGCGACCACGAACATGCCTATGAACACCTTGCTCAGGTGGAGCGTGGTGAGCGTCGGCTCGAGGGAGCGCACCAGGAGCTCGGACTCCAGGCCCACCACGAGGGCGGCCGCCAGGAGCACGAGCACGGCCGTCCTGACCGACCAGGTCGGCGGCGCCTCCGCCGGGCGCGCGCCCATGGAGAACGTGTCGCGAGTGGCGGCGCGCCCGGGGCCGTGGGTGAAGACCAGGGCCACGACGTAGAGGACGATGAGGACGACGGCCACCGTGCCGCTGACCACCCCTCGCTGGACAGAGGTGTCGCTCGGCGAGATCAGGACGAACGCCGCCGGCATCACCATGCCGGTGACCGCCAGCAGCAGCGACGAGGAGTGCGCCCTGACGGCCGGGCCGCTGAACCGCTGGCCCCTGGGATGGCGCAGCCCCCCCGCCAGGTAGGAGGCGCCGAGGACCAGGACGAGGTTGCCGATGATGGAGCCGATCAGCGACGCCTTGACAACGTCGAACTCCCCGGCCGCCACGAGCAGGACGCCGATGATGAGCTCGGTGA
>DASYBH010000457.1:0-6926 GCA_036500885.1 Candidatus Dormiibacterota bacterium | reverse complement strand
GCAGCTGCCGGTCGTCGCTGATGGACGACGTCGACGAGCTCTCCGGCCGTTCCGCCGGAGAGACCGTGTAATGCGCGACGAGCCGGGCGACGGCGCTCTGGGAGGTGAACGTCACGCCCGCGCCCGGTGCGGCCGCCGAGGTCGCGCTCGCGAACGTGAGGTCTGTGCTGAGCGTCCCGACCAGCGCCGCAGCCGATGCGACGGCCATGGCCACGACAAAACGGCCACGTGCTTTCATACGCCCAGTCCCTCCACTTCCAGAGCCCCGATGCCGTAAGTGGGTGGATCGTAACCACAATCAGTGGCGCCAGCAATGGGCGAGATGGACGCCACCGCTCAGAGGGGCGGCGGCCGGCTGACCCAGCCGGTCCTTGCCGCGACAATCCCGGCTAATCCGCCGGCAGCCGATACTCCAGCAGGTAGAGCCCGGCGTCGCCCGCCACCACCAGCCGGGTCGGAGGCGACGTCAGCCAGCAGCAGGCACGCAGAGCGCCGTCCACCCGCAGCACGGTCGCGCATTCGTGCGTGACCGTGTTCCACACCCGCACTGTCTGATCGACCGCCGCCGACGCCAGCCAGGCGCCGTCCGGGCTGACCGCCACGGCGCGCACGCTGTCACCGTGCCCCGTGAGGATGGCGCGAACCGAGCCGTCGTCGGTGTTCCACAGCCGGACGGTGCGGTCGTGGCCGCCCGATGCCAGCCACGAGCCGTCCGGGCCCACGGCCAGGCTCGTGACGGAGAACGGCCGGCCCACCTGCTTGGGGGTGAAGTCGTGGCCGGTCAGCGTGCAGCGGTGCGAGCCGTCGGCGACGTTCCAGAGATGGATGCTCCGGTCGTGGCCGCCGGTCGCCACCCACGAGCCGTCCGGGCTGACCACGAGCGCGGTGACCGTGGCGCCCGGGTCGATGACCATGCCCAGCGGCGAGCCGTCGGCAGTGCTCCACAGCCGGACCATCTTGTCGTGGCCGGCCGACGCCAGCCACATCCCGTCCGGGCTGAGGCCGAGGGCGCGCACGCCGTCGGTGGGCCCGGTCAGGACGCGGCGCGGCGAGCCGTCCGCCACGTTCCAGATCCGGATCGTCTGGTCCCGTCCCGCCGACGCCAGCCAGCTCCCGTCGCGGCCCACCACCAGGGCGCTGATCGAGTTCGTGTGCCCCGTGAGCTCGGAGCGGATGGAGCCGTCCGCCGCGTTCCACAGGCGGACCGTGTGGTCGTCGCCGGCCGAGGCCAGCCAGGAGCCGTCGGGGGCTACCGCCACGGCGCGCACCGGACCCGTGTGGCCGGTCAGCGCCGCGTGCGTGGCGCCGCCGGCGGTGATCCAGAGCCGCACCGTCTGGTCCTGCCCGGCCGAGGCCAGCCAGCTCCCGTCGGGGCTGACCCCCAGCGCCCGAAGGCCGCGGGTATGGCCCGTGAGCGTGGCCCGCGGCGAGCCGTCGCCGGCGTTCCAGAGGTGAACGTCGCGGTGTTCCCCCACCGAGGCCAGCCAGGAGCCGTCGGGGGCGATGGCGACCGCGCACACCGAGCCCGGCGCACCCGTGTGGACGGCGCGCGAGGAGCCGTCGGAGACGTTCCAGAGCCGGACCACCCGGTCGTCGCCGGCCGACGCCAGCCACGCCCCATCGGGGCTGCCGGCCAGAGCCCGAACGGCGCCTGCGTGGCCGGTCAGCTTCCGGCATCCCGCCGCGAGCCCGAACAACAGCGACCCGGTGTCGGCCGGCCAGAGCTGGATGGCGCGGTCGTCACCGCCCGACGCCAGCCAGGAGCCGTCCGGACTGAGCGCCAGCGCCCGGACCGACCCCTCGTGAATCTCCAGCGTGGCGACGAGCGAGTGCTCGGACACGCTCCACACGCGCACCGTGCCGTCGTCGCCGCCGGACACCAGCCAGCGCCCGTGTCGTTCGGCCGCAAGGGCGAGCACCGCGCCCTCGTGACCCCGCAGCGTGGCGAGCAGCGTACCGTCCGCCACGCCCCACAGCCGCACCGCTCCGTCGCGACCTGCTGTGGCCAGCCACGTGCCGTCAGGGCCGGCGACGACCGCGGCCGTCCGGAGCGACTGGTCCGCCATGTCGACCTGGGGCATGCCGTCGACGATGCTCCAGACCTGCGCCGACCGATCGTCGCCGGCGGTGGCCAGCCACGTGCCGTCCGGGCCCACGGCGAGCGCCGCGACGGGGCCGCCCTGGCCACGCAGGACGCGCAGCGACGCGGGATGCGGCAGGTCCGGCAGGGGCCAGGCCGGCGCCAGGCGCGGATGCGCGAACGAAGCCGCGTACGCGGTCACGATCCGCTCCAGGTCGGACTGCCCCTCCAGGCGGGCCAGCAGGGTGGCACCCAGCCCGTGAGGCGTGTCGAACCCGTCCAGCAGGTGGGTGCTCTGAGCCAGGCGGCGGCGGAGGACCTCCGGCGCCCGGCCGGTGCCCAGCTCGAGGTCCGCGTCGACCGCGGCCGGCCCGAGCCGCTCCAGCTTCGCCACGATCCAGCGCAGGTCGGTGACCAGCGACTGCAGCTCACCGGCCTCGGGCCCGCCGTCGCGGCCGGCCTCCCGGAGGTGACGGGCGAGGTGGGCCCACAGGTAGGGCTCAGCCGGGCTCATCGCCCACCACTCCGTCGTCGAGCCGTCGGCGGGCAGCCGCCGCCGGTGCGCGTCGAGCAGCGAGCGGTGCATCGCCGCCAGCCGGGCCCCGCCCACCCGCCGTCTGAGATAGCCGAGCAGGACGTCGTGCACGCGCACGCGCGGCTTGGGCGTCAGCCGGTACTCCTGGACCAGGGAGAGGTCCGCGAGGACGACGCAGAGTCGCTCGACCTGGGCGGCGGTCAGCCCGCCGGTGTGCGCCCAGAAGACCTCCAGCGTCGACTGGTGGATATCGACGTTGTCCGAGAACGCCGCCAGCTCCAGGTAGCGGTCCACGTCCTCCTGGCCGGTCGCGCCGAGCGCCTGCAGGCTCGCCTCCACGGTCGTCGAGACGGCGTGCGCGCGGGTGTGGTCCAGGGCCGCCGGCCCGCCCGCGGCGAGGTTGGCCTCCACCCGGCTCACCGCTTCGCCGATCGTCGCGCCGCGGTCCACCCACTGGCGGATCGCCCCGTTGACCACGCGCAGCAGGACCGGCCACCGGCCCGTGCTCCGGAGGAGGCCGGTGAGGTCGGGCGGCTCGCTGCCGAGGCCGCCGGCGAGCAGGCTCAGCGCCTCCGCGTCCGTCATCGCGTCGACCTCGACCCGCGCGGCGCCGAAGGGCGCGACCGTCTCGATGCGCGTCGTGACCAGTCGCGTGGTGCTCGGACCGCCAAACAGGAACGGCGCGAGCTGGTCGGGCCGCCACACGTCGTCGATCACGAGCAGCCGGCGCTGGGCGCCCAGCACCCGCCCCAGGTGGTGCCCGGCCTGCTCGGGGTCCACGAACGTCGGGCGCTGGCCGGAGAGCTGGAGCGTCACGTCGTTGACCTTGGCGGCGAGCTCCGCGCCCTCCACCTTCTGGCCGATCGTCACCCAGAGCACGCCGCCCGGGAACACGTCCCTCACCTCGTGGCAGACCTGGGCAGCGAGCGTCGTCTTGCCGAAGCCGCCCGCGCCGCGCAGCACGATGGTCGGACCCATCGGCCCGGCGCCGTTGTGGCGGCCCGGGAGGAGCGGCAGGACGCGGCTCATCAGCTCGGGCCGGGAGACGACGTGGCTCACGAGCACCGGGGCGTTGAACAGGGCGGCGCCGCTCGCCGTCAGCTCGTTCAGCGCCTGGTACAGCCGGGTCTCGAGGTTGTCGGGCAGGGTCACCGACGAGCTCGTCAGCCCGGCCTCCCGCAGCCGCCGGCGGAACCGCTCCTGCCGGGCGCCGTGCTCGATGTCCCGGATGGCCCTGACCGGGAGTGGGCTGGGGGTCTCCTCGTCGAGCAGGAAGACCAGGCGGGGCAGCCCGATCTTCGTGGCGGCCTCGTACTCCAGCTCCGTGTAGGACAGCTCGGGACGGTCCCGCACCGGCGACCCGTACCGGAAGCCGATGATGCCCACGTACACGTCCGCGTTCTCGACCGTGCGGATGCTGACGTCGGCGGGACTGGAGTCGCGCGTGCTGAAGTAGTCCATGTCCAGCACCACGTCGCCGCTGCGGCTGACCGCCTTCTCCGCCGCCCTGACAAACTCGCGCAGCTCTGCGGTGTGGCTCAGGAAGACGCGACGCGGGGCGCCGGCTGCCACCCGGCAATTATCCGCGCCTTCACCGGACGAACGGAGCCAGGGCGGTAAACCTTTACCCGATGGGAGCGGTACTGCGGCGGCCGTCCCTCGGTGGCGCCGCGCGATGGGCGCGATACCGTCGGCGAGACGCTCACGGACCGCCGCGACCGCGTCCTGGCTCATGACCGCCCAGGACCGGACGGGGCCGGCGCCTACTCCTCCAGGGCGAGCGCGATCCCGTCGGCCTCGGCCAGAGCTCGCCCCTCCCGCCACCAGCGCTCCGCGTCCGCGCCCGCCGCCTCCCGCGCCCGGTCCACCCACTGGAGCAGCCGCTCCGACGACGGGTCCGGCGCCGCGCCCATCGAGTCCCTGATGCCCTCGGCGGCGCCTGCGAGCCGCAGCGCCCGCTCGTGGCGGCCACCGCGCGCCGCGACGGAAGCCAGACCCTCGACACACTCGGCGAGGTTCTCGCGGGCGCCCAGCGAGCGCTGGACGCCGAGGCTCTCGCGGTAGCGCTCGCTCGCCTCCGGGTCGCGGCCCCCGAGCAGCGCCGCCGTCCCGAGGTTGGCGAGCACGATCGCGACCGCCGCGAGGTCCCCCAGCCCGCGCATGATCTCCAGCGCCTCGCGCAGGTGCGCCTCGCCGTCCTCCGTCTCGCCGACGTGAGCGAGCAGCAGCCCGAGGTTGCAGAGAACCACGGCCGTCTCCCGCTCGTTGCCCAGCTCGCGGGAGAGCTCGAGGCTCTCCTCGTACCAGGCCCGCGCGGCCACGGAGTCGCCCTGCTTCCAGGCGATGAGGCCAAGGTTGCCGAGCGAGTACTGGATGCCGGGCCGGTCTCCGAGCGCCCGCCACGCCGCCAGGCAGCGCTCCAGCCAGGCCCGGCTGCGGACGAGGTCGCCCTGCTGCCAGGCCAGGCCCGCGGCGACGCTGAGCGCCTGGGCGCGGAGGGGCGTCGGCTCGGCGGCCGATGCCTCCAGGGCCTGCTCCGTCCAGGCGCGACCCTCGCCGAGGTGCCCCCGCACGCGCCAGAACCGGTGCAGCGCGAGGGCGAAGCGCAGCCGGTGCTCGGGGCTCTCGTGCCGGGCGAACTCCAGCGCCGCGCGCAGGTTGTCGTGGTCGTCGCCCAGGCGCTGCAGCCACTGCGCCTGCATCGACCCGGTGAGCTCGGGCGCCGCCCGCTCGGCCAGGCCGAAGTAGAACGCGTGGTGACGGGCCAGCATCGCGTCCAGCTCGGCGCCCTCCGTCAGCCGGTCCCAGGCGTACCGGCGGATCAGCTCCAGGCAGCGATACCGCTCGTGCTGGGGCGACACGTAGTGGGCCAGCGACTTGTCCACCAGGAGCGTGAGGACGTCCAGGGTGTCCAGCGCGTCGCCGGCCGGCACGTCGTGGCACAGCGCCTCGGCGGCCTCCAGCGTGAAGCTGCCGCGAAAGACGGCGAGGCGCCGGAACACCTGTCGCTCCACCTCGTTCAGCAGCTCGTGGCTCCAGTCGATCGTGGCGGTGACGGTGTGCTGGCGGCTCGGCGCGTCGCGCGGGTACAGGGTCGGGATGCGCCGCTCCAGGTGACCGGCGATCTGGCCCAGCGGCATGAGCCCGACGCGCGCGGCCGCCAGCTCCAGCGCCAGCGGGATGCCGTCCAGCCGCCGGCAGAGAGCGACCACGCCGGCTGTCGTGAGCTCGTCCAGCGCGAAGTCGGGATCGCGCAGGCGGACGCGGTCGACGAACAGCCGCACCGCCTCCGAGCGGGTGGCCAGCTCGGGCGAGGGCGGCTCGCCGGGCTCGGGCAGCGACAGCGGGCCGACCTTCCAGGTTGCCTCGCCTGACACGTGGAGGGGCTCCCGGCTCGTGCAGAGGAACGTGACGTCCGGGCTGGCCCGCAGGAGCGCGGCGACGGTGGCCGCGCAGTGGCGCGCCAGGTGCTCGCAGTTGTCCAGGACGACGAGCGCCCGCCGGCGACGGCTGCGCGCGGCCAGTCCCGCCGCCACCGCTTCGAGGGGGGCGCTGCCCTCCCGGTCCTCGATGCCCAGCGCGGCCGCGACCTCGCGGGGGACGGCGGCCGGGTCGCTCACCGAGCCGAGGCCGATGAACCACGCGCCGCCCGGGTACTGGAGCAGCACCTCCGACGCCGCCTGGACCGCCAGGCGCGTCTTGCCGCAGCCGCCCGGTCCGGTGATCGTGACCAGGCGCGCGCGGCGGAGCAGCTGCCGGATCGAGTCGAGGTCGCGCTCCCTGCCGACGAACGTCGTGAGCTGGGCCGGGAGGTTGTCGGGCGGCCGCGCCTCGCTCCGCGCCGGCGCCTCGGACGCGTGGCCGCCAAGCAGCGTCCGGCTCGTCATCCAGCTGGCGATCTGCGTGCGGTTGTCGAGGCCCAGCTTGTTGCGGATCTGCTGGACGTGCCCCTCGACCGTCCGTGTGGAGATGAACAGGCGACGCCCGATCTCGCGATCCGTCAGCCCCTCCGCGACCAGCGCGGCGATCTCGCGCTCACGGCGACTGAGCGGAACTGCCTGCCCCCCGATGCTCATCGCACCATGCCGCAAGGATATTGAAGCGCACCGCCTCCCGAGCCGCCAGCCCCATGGTCGGCGTCTCACGGCTTCAAGCGGCCAGTCCGGGGGAGCGTTCGCCTACGGACCGCCCCAGATGCCGTCGTCTTCGAAGGGGTGCAGCCTCTCCGGAGCCGGCACGAGGGCCGCGGCGAGCCGGTGCAGTCGCGTGCCGGGAACCGGCGTCGCCGGCGAGGAGTCGGCAGCGCCGACG
>DASYBH010000456.1:0-6413 GCA_036500885.1 Candidatus Dormiibacterota bacterium | reverse complement strand
CGACACTCCCCCTCCCCCCCTCGTCCGCCGGGGGGTCAGGGGGGGCAAGTCGTGTTCCTTCAAGGCTGCACCTCCAGACGTAATCCTCTCCCGCGCCCGGGAGGTCCCGGGCTATTCCTCCGCGCCGCCAAACGCGCTCTCCCCCGCACCCACCACGGCCACGTCGAGCGGCTCCACCTCCTCGCTCCCGGACCGCACCAGGCGGCGGAGGTGCCAGAGCCTGCGCACGCCGCCGGCCACGCCCGACGGCAGCAGGTACACCACGACCATCAGGGTGATCCCGATGTAGAGCTGGGTCTGCGTGGTCAGCTGGCCCAGGTACTCGCTGAGGAAGCGCAGGCCTGCCGCGCCCAGCAGCGGGCCGATGATCGTGTCGACGCCGCCGATCAGCGAGTAGAGCACGGCGTTGATGGAGTTGCCGAGGCCCAGCAGGTCCTGGAACACGAACGCGGTCTTGAGCGCGTACAGCCAGCCCCCACACGCCGCCATGACGCCCGAGTAGAGCGTGACCGCGACCTGGTACGCGTGCACCGAGTAGCCCATCGCCGCCGCCCGCGTCGGGTTGCGCCCGATCGCGATCATCACACGACCGGCCCGCGACGAGAGCAGGTACCAGGAGAGGGCGCACCAGAAGACGACGACGGCGCACACCAGCCAGTAGAACCCGCTGCCGAGCAGCGGGTCGAGCCCGAACGAGATGCTCACGGCGCCCTTCACGGGCAGCCCGTTCTCGCCGCCCGTCAGGCCCGTGGACAGCAGGGGGATCGTGAAGAAGGCCGATGTGGTGAGCAGCGTCAGCAGCAGGTACTCCAGCCCGGTCGCGACGACCGCGTAGACCGCGAACAGCAGCGAGACGAGCACGCCGGCCGCGAGCGCCGCGAGCATGAGCAGCAGGGGGTGCAGGACGCCGTGCTGGGTCAGGATGGCGACCGTGTAGGCGCTGACCCCGAACGTCGCGCCGACGCCGAGGTTGAGCAGCCGGGCCTGACCCGCGATCAGCCCGACGGCCAGCGCCGGCAGGCCGAAGATCAGGTAGTCGGAGATCCGCTGGGGCAGGTACTGGCCGTAGACCGGCGGCGCCACGACGAGCGCCACGACCAGGGCGGCGACGCCGAGCGCCATCAGCGGGTTGAGGCCCAGCGGCCGCGACCGTAGGACCGTGCTCACAGCCGGACCAGCACCTGCTGCCGCTGGGAGCGCACGACCAGGAGCACGATCACCAGCGCGAACACCAGGAGCTGGACCGCCTGACCCGGGATCAGGACCGCGCCCAGTGACTCGACCACGCCCAGCCCGAGCGCGAGCACGGCCGCGCCCCGGAAGTTGCCGAGGCCGCCCGCGATCACGACGATGAAGGCGTTCAGGTTGATGTCCAGTCCGACGGTCGGGTAGACGGAGTACAGGGGGGCGAGCAGCGAGCCGGCCACGGCGGCCAGGCCCAGGCTGACGATGAACGCGAGCCCGTACACGCGGGAGACGGGCACGCCCAGCACGCTCGCCATGCGCTGGTTCTGGGCGACGGCCCTCAGCCAGACGCCGTACTTGACGTACTTGAGGAACACGAACCCGCCGGCCAGGATGGCCGCGGCGACGACGACCACCACCAGGTCGTAGACGGGGTACTGACTGTTCCCTATGGCCAGCCGGGCGCCGATGGGCGCCGCGACCGTCTTGGCGTCGGCGCCGAAGAGGTTGCTGGCCAGCTGCTGCATGATCAGGCTCAGCCCCAGCGTGGCCAGGAGCACCAGGGCGTGCGCGCGGTCGCGCAGCGGCCACCACAGGGCCATCAGCACGAGGCCGCCCACCACCCCCACCACCAGCCCGGCCACCAGGACGCCGAGCCAGAAGCCCAGCCCGCTGGCCAGTGCGAAGTACGCGGCGTAGGCGCCGAGCATGAAGAAGTCGCCCTGCGCGAAGTTCAGGATCCCGAGCACACCGAACAGCAGCGCCAGGCCGGCCGCGACCAGGGCCAGCGAGGCGCCCACCACGAGCCCGTTGAGGGCCGCCACGACCACGTGCTCCATCAGCCCTCCCCCTTCAGGTACGTCTCGACGAGGCGATCGGCGCTCGAGAACTCGTCCAGCCGGTGCTCGCCCGTGATGACGCCCTGCTTCATCACGTAGAGGCGGCTGCACACGGTCTTCAGCAGATCGAACGAGGAGTCGACGACGAGGACGCCGACGCCGTCCTCCACGGCGCGCCGCAGCGCGGCGGCGATCAGCTCCACGTTGATCGGCATCAGGCCCTCGCTCGGCTCGTCGACCATGATGAGCCGGGGCCGCAGCGCCAGCCCGCGCGCGAGCGACAGCATCTTCTGCTGGCCGCCGCTGAGGGTGCCCGCCATCTGGCCGCGGCGCTCCGCGAGCACGGGGAACAGCTCGTACGCGGTGTCCAGGCAGCGCCGGTGCTCCGCCCGCGCCCTGAGCATGACGCCCGTCCGGATGTTCTCCTCGACGGTCATCTCGGGAAAGACCGCCTCCGCGTCGGGCACGAACCCGAGGCCCCGGCGGGCGCGGACGTGAACCGGGCCGCTGAGATCGCGCTCCTCGAAGGCGATCCGGCCCCGGGTGCGGGGCCCCAGTCCCATGACGGACTTGAGGGTCGTCGTCTTGCCGACGCCGTTGTGGCCGACCAGGCCGACGCCCTCGCCGAGGCCGACCCGCAGCGAGATCCCCTGGATCACGTGGCTGCGGCCGTAGTACGAATGCAGGCCGGTCAGCTCAAGCAACGTCGGCCCCCCGCAGGAACACCTGCCTGACCTCGGGATTGTCGAAGACCTCCGCGGCCCCGCCCTCAGCCATCTTCCGGCCCAGGTTGAACGCGGTCACGCGGGTGGCGATGCGGCGCACGAACGCCACGTCGTGCTCGGCCATGACGATCGTGGACTGCCGGGCGACCCGCTGCAGGAGGCCGCCGAGCGAAGCGCGCTCGTGCTCCGTGAGCCCGGAGGTCGGCTCGTCGAGCAGGAGGACGCGCGGCCGCCGGCCGAGCGCCGTCGCCACCTCCAGCTGCTTCTGCTGGCCGTGGCCCAGCGCGTCGGCCAGCACGTTCGCGCTGGCCGTCAGCCCGACGAGGTCCAGCAGCGCGCGGGCGTGGGCGGCGTCGTCGCCACGCGACCTCGCCCGCAGCATGGCGGCCATCGAGTGGCGCGCCTCGACGGCCAGGAGGACGTTCTCCAGGCAGGTGAAGCCCGGCACGACCGACGTCAGCTGGAACGAACGCCCGATGCCCAGGCGGGCGCGAACGTGCGGCGTCGTCGCGCCCAGCGACCGGTCCAGGAACCGGATCTCACCCGACGTCTGGAGGAGCTGGCCGCCGAGCAGGTTGAGCAGCGTGCTCTTCCCGGCGCCGTTGGGCCCGACCAGGGCGTGCAGGTCTCCCTCGTGGACGTCCAGATCTACGCCGTCGATCGCCGTGAAGCCGCCGAACCGCATGGTCAGCCCTCGAGCCGAGAGCACGACCGTCTCGGAGGCCACGTTCACACGGGAGCCGAGACTCTGAAGCGTGGGAAGACCGCTCGCGCGTTGTCCTCGAAGATCCGGCTCCGGTCCGTGTCGCTGAGCCACGACACGCCCTCGATCACCGGCTTGAGGTCGTCCAGCCAGCGGCCGGTGGCCGGGTCCCGGGACGATCCCGAGCCGGGGTTCTCGGTGCCGAACAGGCAGCGGTCGGTGCCGATGATCCGGAAGAGGAAGTCGAGCGACTCCTGGTTGTAGAGCACGGTGTCGTAGTACAGCCGGCGCAGGCTCTCGTCGAACGACTCCAGCGACGGGTCCGACTCCCGCTCGCGGAAGCGGTGCGCCCGCCAGCGACCGATCTGGTAAGGGACGGAGCCGCCACCGTGCGAGATGATCAGCCGCAGGCTCGGGAAGTCCTGGAAGACGCGGCTCTCGACCTTGCACAGGTTGAGGACGGCGACGCTCTCCTCGGTGATGAAGTGCGCGCTGTACGACTCGCGGAAGTGCTTGCAGGCGGCCGAGTGGACGAGGGCGGGCACGTCGAGCTCGACCATCTTCTCGTACAGCGGGTACCAGTACTCGTTGTCGAGCGTCGGCATCAGGCCCGTGCCCTCGGTCGGGTCCGGGTTGATCAGGCAGCCGATGAACCCGTGCTCCTTGACGCAGCGCTCCAGCTCCTCGACGCACGGCTGGATGCTCCCGGCCGCCGTCTGGGGCAGTCCGGCCACGCCGCGGAAGACGTCGGGGAAGGCCCGGCACTGGCGAGCGATGATGTCGTTGTTCGCCTCGACCCACCAGCGCACGATGGACTCCGGCTGCTCCGAGTGCATCAGCTGGAACGGCCGCGGAGAGAGGAACTGGACGTCGGTGCCGACGTTGCGCAGCAGGTCCAGGTGGCGGTCGGCCGCCTGGCGGAGGCGCTCGTCGCTGACGCCCGGGCTGCCCTTGCCGTGATATCCCCTGCTTGCCAGCAGCACCGACCGGTACGCGTAGAACTCCGGCGGGGCCGACACGTGGCCGTGCGCATCGATGATCATGTCGGTTTCCTCATCATTCCTGGTCCAGGATCGCCACCAGCTCACACTGGATCAACATGCCGCCCCGGAGGTCCCAGAGCAGGGTGTGGCGTGCCGGCCGGTCGTGCTCGTCCGGGAACGCCTTCAGCCACTCGCGGTTCAGGTGCTCGCGGTAGGCGTCGTCCTTGAGGAACACTGTCACGTGCGCCACGTCGTCCAGGCTGCCGCCGGCCAGCTCGAGCAGGGTCCGCACGTTGTCGAACATCAGCTCGGTCTGGCGGGCGGGGTCGTCGGGGAGCGTGTTGCTGGCGGGATCCTTGCCCATCACGCCGGAGGAGAACAGCATGTTGCCGACCCTGGCGCCCATCGGGATCGGCGCGTTATGACTCACCCCTGGGATCTCGAGGCTCTGCCGCTTGCCCAACCGCTCCTCCTCCTTCCGCCGCACGGTCGCTGCGGGCCGCCGCCAGCGCGCTTCGTCCGGAACATGCTAAGCAGGCATCCACGTGCTGTCCAATGGGCGGCTCCGATCGTCCGCATCGGGCCGGCCGATGGCCCGACCGGCCGGCCGCCGGCAGGCCGTCACGCGCCCTCCGGCGACCCTATCATGTCGGCTCGATGGGATCGCTGCTCGTCGTCGGCGCGCACGCGGCGGACTTCGTCTGGCGGGCCGCCGGCGCGGTGGCGCTGCACACGTCCGCCGGCTGGCGCGCCACCATCGTCGCGCTCTCGTACGGCGAGCGCGGAGAGTCGGGCGACCTCTGGCGCCAGCCCGGCCAGACCGTCGAGAACGTCAGGGCGGTTCGCCACGATGAGTGCAGCCGGGCCGCGGAGGCGATCGGCGCCGACCTGGTGCCGTTCGACCTGGGCGACTATCCGCTGGAGGTGCCGCCGGCCGCGATCGAGCGGCTGGTCGACGTGCTGCGCGAGGTCCGGCCGGACGTCCTGATCACGCACACGCCGGTCGACCCGTTCAACCCGGACCACCCGGTCGCGTTCGCCACGGCCGACCGCGCGCGAAAGCTCGCGATGGGCGCGGCGGGCGTGGCGAGCGCGTTCGCGACGATCCCGCCGCCGCGCGTCTACCTCTTCGAGCCGCACCACCCCGAGCAGTGCGGCTTCCGCCCCGACACGTTCGTCGACTACACGGCGGTCGCGGACCGCAAGGAGGCGGCGATGGCGGCAATGGCGGCGCAGTCCTACCTGCGCGACCACTACCGCCAGCGCGGCGAGCAGCGCGCGGTGCAGTCCCGCTACTTCGGCGCCGGCCCCGACACCCGCCTGGTGGAGGCGTTCCAGCTCACGACGCCCCGGCTGACACGGGAGCTCTGAGCCGGCGCGATCCTCACCCGCCTGGATCCTGGCGAGTCTGAGCTTGCCTCTGGGCCAGCTGCTCGAAGCGACGTGGCGCCCAGCGCTGACGCGAGGTGGTGGGGGCAGCGATCTCGAGCTCCGGAGCAAGCACACGCAGCCAGAGCTTGAGCACGCTCTCTGGCATCGAGCGCAGGCCGCGGGCATCGTCCACGACGATCTCCCGCACGCGATCCGAGCCATAGGTTCGGAACAGCCAGACGAGCGCCTCCTCCCCGCCGCGGGGCAGAACCGTCGAGACGATCAACCTGGCATCCCTGTCGATGTCCAGACGTCCTGGATCGACGTTCCAGAATATCGAGCTCACGGTCTCGGGAAGCTTCATGAACCCACTCCTTCGTCGGAACCGCCAACCACGTGATCGCGCAACCAGTTCTGCGCGACTGCAGCCAATCCAGCCTCGACGTCTTCCCAGGTCGTCTCGCCATCCAGCACGTCAGCGATGGCAACCTCCATGCCCTCCAGATCGGCCGTGTAGCTCAGCTGCGCTGCGAAGAGAGCGGCATCGAACAGCCGCTCGTTACGAAGGTGGTAGACCCGCTTGGCCTTCTCTACGAGCCCGTCCATG
>DASYBH010000455.1:0-4385 GCA_036500885.1 Candidatus Dormiibacterota bacterium | reverse complement strand
GGTGCCCACGCCGCGCTTCGCCTCCTTCCCACTGCCTGGTTCGGCCAACCCCATCCCCGCGGCGGCGACGGTCGGGCCCGATGGCGCCGTCTGGTACACGGTCGATGGGAACCCGATCGGCGTCGGACGGGTCTCGAGCGGTGGCGCGGTCCAGACCTATCCGCTGCCCGGCGACCAGTTTTCCGAACCCGCCTTCATCACCGCGGGGCCGGACGGCGCCCTGTGGTTTGCGCGTGGCGGTAGTGGGGGCGTGAGCGGTAGTGCGGGCGTGATCGGACGCATGAGCGTCACAGGGCAGTACACGGAGCACGCCCTTCCGACGCGCGGTACAGAACCGATCGGCATTGCGGCTGGTCCGGACGGGGCGCTGTGGTTCACCGAACAGATAGGCAACAAGATCGGCCGGATCACGCCCTCCGGCCAGGTGAGGGAGTACGCGCTCCCGAGTGCGACGGGCGTCCAGTGCGGCCAGCTCTGCCCAGGGGACATCACGGTCGGTCCCGACGGCGCCCTCTGGTTCGTGAACACCCAGCTCGTCGGCGTGCCCGGCATCGGCCGCATCACGACCGCGGGTGCGATCTCGCTCTATTCGCTGCCGACGGGTTCGGTCCCCTCAGCCATCACCGCGGGGCCCGACGGGAACCTGTGGTTCGCCGAGGACCGGGGACCGGGCCTGGGCCGGATCACGCCGAGCGGGCAGGTCACCGAGTTCACGGTTCCGGGTCTCCGGCAGAGTCCGGCGGAAGTCCGCGCTCTGACGGCCGGACCGGACGGAGCCATCTGGTTCACCATCGACGCTGGACTTGGTGATCCGAACGCGGCAGCCCCGGTGCGGAAAGGTCAGCTGGGTCGTATCACGACCGGCGGATCGGTCATGCTCTTCAACCCGCCGGGGGAGGGCACGACCGGTGCGATCGTGCAAGCCCCGGACGGCAGCATGTGGGCGTTGGGCTTGCACACCGTGACCCGCATCACCCTCGGCTGAGCCGCGAGCAGACGAGCGGGTGAAGAGCGGTACGCTCATCGCCGATGAAGCTGCACGTGCACGAATGGGGCTCCGGCGACCGCGTCGCGGTGCTGGTCCACGGCATCACCAACGACGGGTCCTCCTGGTACCGGTTCGCTCCTGAGCTGGCCGCCCGCGGGTACCGTGTGCTGGCGCCCGACCTGCGCGGCCACGGCCTCAGCCCCCGGGGTTCCTACGGTCCCGAGGCCTGGGCCGACGACCTGGTGGAGTCGGTGCCCGCGCGGCCCGAGCTGGCGCTGGGCCACTCGCTGGGCGGCCTGACCCTGGCGCTGGCCGTGGAGCGCCTGCGGCCGGCGCGCGCGGTGTACGAGGACCCCGCCTGGCAGGTGCCGCTCGAGCGCAGCGGGGTGGCCGCCGCGGGGTTCATGGCCCAGAAGGGATGGGACCGGGCGCAGGTCGCCGCCGCCAACCCGCGCTGGCCGGCCGAGGACATCGACGCCAAGGTGGACGCCCTCCAGCGCTGGGACCCCGGCACGGCCGGATCGCTGGCGGACGGTCCCGGCTGGCACCACGCGCCGCAGCGGGCGGTCGTGCCCTCGCTGCTCCTGCTGGCCGACCCCAGCGAGCTGGTGCCGCCCGACCGGGCCGAGCAGCTGCGCCGGTGCGGCTTCGAGGTGCGGGTCGTACCGGGCGCGGGGCACTCGATCCACCGCGACGACTACGACGGGTTCCTGGCCGGCCTCGAGGGATGGCTGTAGAATGCTTGCCACCATGCGCCGCCAGGAGAACGCCGCAGACGTAGCGGACGTAGCCCGGCCGGCGCACGCCCGCTAGCTCGGACGGCGAGCGCCGGCTCCTACGCCCCCAATCTCGAACGGAGGGAAGCGCACGCCCATATGAGCCAGAACCATGCCATGTCCACCGCCTACGACCCGCAGGCCGTCGAGGCCCGCTGGTACGCGCGCTGGGAGGAGGCACAGCTCTTCCTGGCCGACGCCCGCAGCCCCAGGCCGAAGTACAGCATCGCCGTCCCGCCGCCCAACGTGACGGGTGAGCTGCACATGGGCCACGCCCTCGGCGGCACGCTCCAGGACACCTGGGCGCGCTACCGCCGGATGACCGGCTACGAGGTGCTGTGGCTGCCCGGCACCGACCACGCCGCCATCGCCACCCAGAACGTGATCGAGCGCCAGCTCGCCGCCGAGGGCATGACCAAGGAGCAGCTCGGGCGGCCGGCGTTCGAGGCGCGCGTCGAGGAGTGGTACACCACGGTGGGCGAGACCATCATCAGCCAGTTCCGCGACCTCGGCGCCTCGCTCGACTGGAGTCGCCTGCGCTTCACGATGGACCCCGCGTACGTCAGGGCCGTGCGCACCGCGTTCGTGCGCTTCTGGGAGAAGGGCTGGCTCTACCGCGGTCCCCGCATCGTGAACTGGTGCCCGCGCTGCCTGTCCGCCATCTCCGACCTGGAGGTGGTGTGGGAGGAGCACCACGACACGCTCTACTTCATCCGCTACCCGGTCGAGGAGCTGAGCGGGGAGGGCGTCGTGATCGCCACGGTGCGGCCGGAGACGATGCTGGCCGACACCGGCGTGGCCGTGCATCCCGCCGACCCGCGCTACCGCCACCTCGTGGGCAGCCACGCGATCCTGCCGCTGGTGGGCCGGCGCCTGCCGATCGTGGCCGACGAGGCGGTGGAGCGGGAGTTCGGCACCGGCGCGCTGAAGGTGACGCCCGGCCACGACCCGATGGACTGGGAGATCGGGCAGCGCCACGGGCTCGACCTGATCAACGGCATGCACCTCGACGGGCGCATGAACGTGCCCGACCTGCCGGCCTACGACGGGCTGCCGGGTGTGGAGGCGCGGGGCCTGGTGGTGCGCGATCTCGAAGCGGGCGGCTTCCTCGTGAAGACCGAGCCGTACGTGCACCAGGTGGGCCACTGCGACCGCTGCGGCAGCGTGATCGAGCCCCTGATCTCGGAGCAGTGGTTCCTGAGGATGGGGCCGATGGCGGAGGCGGCGATCGCGGCCAGCGAGCGCGGCGAGGTGCGCTGGCACCCCGAGCGATACGAGCGCACGTACCTCGACTGGCTGCGCGGCATCCGCGACTGGTGCGTGAGCCGGCAGCTTTGGCTGGGCCACCGCATCCCCGTCTACACCTGCGCCAACGGGCACCGGTTCGCCTCGGTGGACGAGCCGGCCGCCTGCGTCGAGTGCGGGAGCCGGCAGCTGGAGCAGGACCCGGACGTGCTGGACACCTGGTTCTCGTCCGCGCTCTGGCCCTTCGCCACGCTGGGCTGGCCGGAGGACACCGACGACCTGCGCGCCTTCTATCCCACCGACCTGAACGCGACCGCCCGCGAGATCATCAACCTCTGGGTGAGCCGCATGATCATGACCGGCATCGAGTTCATGGGCCGGGTGCCGTTCGCCGACGTGGCCATCCACTGCGTGGTGCAGACGGCCGACGGCCAGAGGATGAGCAAGTCCAAGGGCAACACGCTCGACCCGCGCGACATGATCCGCAAGTACGGAGTGGACGCCGTCCGCGCCTGGGCCGCGTCCGTGGCCATGTCGGGCCAGGACGTGCGCTTCGACGAGACCCGGATCGAGGGCTTCAAGCGGTTCGCCAACAAGCTCTGGAACGCGACCCGGCTGGTGCTGAACGGGCTCGGTGAGGACCCGGTGCCCGTGCCCGCGCCGGACGCCGACCTTCGCCTGATCGACCGCTGGATCCTCTCCCGCCTGCAGGCCACGATCCGCGGCGCCGGCCGCGGCATCGAGGACTACCTGCCGCAGGTGTCGATCAACGGGCTGTACGACTTCGCCTGGCACGACTTCTGCGACTGGTACCTGGAGGCGGTCAAGCCGCGGCTGCGCGACGCCGACCCGGCGGCGCGTGCCGTGTCGCTGCACGTGCTCGACGTCCTGCTGCGCCTGCTGCACCCGTTCATGCCGTTCGTGACCGAGGAGCTGTGGCACCGGCTGCCGGACGAGCGCGACTTCCTGATCCGGAGCCCGTGGCCCGAGGCCAGCGATCGCTTCGACGCGCCGGAGGCCGAGGCCAGCATCGCCCGCCTGATCGCGATGGTGGACGAGATCCGGCGGATCCGGCAGGCGGCCGGAGCGCCCCGGCGCGGCGGCCGCCTGCGCTTCGAGCAGCCGGTGGGCCCGGAGATCGCGGAGCTGGCCGCGGACCTCGCCGCCGTCCAGGTGGTGGACGAGCTGGCCGGGCCCGGCGTCGCGCTGACCGAGCTGCCGGCGCGCCTGGAGCTGCCGGTGGCGGAGGTCGACCACTCGGCGAACGCCGCCGCCCGCAAGCGCCTGGAGGACGACCTGGCGCGCGCGAGGGCCAAGCTGTCCAACCAGGAGTTCCTGGACCGGGCGCCGGCAGCGGTGGTCGAGAAGGAGCGCGC
>DASYBH010000454.1:0-12389 GCA_036500885.1 Candidatus Dormiibacterota bacterium | reverse complement strand
CACCTGGGCGGCGTGGACGGCGTCGAAGCTGCCCACGTTGGTCGGCCCGGGCGCGGCGGTGATCGCCGGCGCCGGCGCCGGCGCGGTGCCCACGGGCGACGCGGACGCGGCCCGCTGGGGCCGGCCGCTGCCTGTCGGGCTTGCCGTCGTCGAGCAGGCCGAGACCAGCACGACCAGCACGACCAGCGCCGCCGCACACGGGGCGATGATGCGCAGAGAAGCAGGCGACCGGTGCGGTCCTGCGGGAGTCGGCTCCTCGGTCACCCTACCCATACGTGCTCCAGTAGTACAAACGTGTCAGCCACACCGGGTCGCTTCGTACGGCCGCGGCGTAGGCCTTCACTGCCGCCACGTAGTCCACGCTGTGGTTGTAGCGCAGAACCGCACGATCGTAGTCGTTCGGAGCACCGTTCCGCGCCAGCATGAGTGCGGCGGCTCGGATCGAATCGTGGGCGCTGTTGATGTCGCCGCCGCCGCCATATTCGCGGAAGGTCTCCGGCAGGAACTGCATCGGACCCAGCGCCCCGGCGCTGGAGGGCCCGTTGTTGCGACCGAAGTCCGACTCGATGAAGTTGATCGCGGCCAGGTAGGTCCAGTCGATGCCGTGCCTGGCGGCCGCGGCCTGGTAGTAGCCCAGCAGCGCGTCGACGGGCTCGGAGTCGGCGTAGCGGTGGTTGAACCGCGGATGAACCCGGTTGCCGGGCGTGAACCCCGACATGTGCCACAGCGCTCGCAGCGCCTGCCCGGCGGCGCTCAGCGCCGCGGCTCGAGAGCCGCCCACGAGCGGCAGGGTCGCGCTCTCCAGGTCGGGCTGCCCGGCCATGGCGTACACCAGCTCCTGCTCCTGCCGGATCGCGTCCCTGAAGCGGAACCCGGCCTGTGTCATCAGCAGGTCGGCGCGGACCTGGTCGATCGCGACGCCGGGGGGCGGCTGCGCCTGCAGCCGGTCCAGGTTGTCCGACGCCGCCGCGATCGCGGCGGCGGCGGCCGCGAGCTGTGCCGCCTGCTGCTGCGCGCCCGAGCCCACGCTGGCGGAGCCCGCCGCGCTGGCCGTCACGCCCAGCACCAAGCTGCCAAGCGCCGCCAGCGCGGCGAGATACCGCATGGCGGTCAGGCTGAGCGCGTCCCTTCGAGCGCCGCTCGCCCGTCCGCTGACGGCCTGCCCAGCTCCTCGGCTGCCGAGAGCGGAACGACCGGCATGTCCTCGGGGTAGGGGTCGGCGTCGGTCGGAAAGCGCAGGCCGACCGAGTCGAGCAGGCCCGCGATCTCGTCACCGACGAGCTCGCCCTGGGCGATGAGGGCGTCGACCGCCAGGTCGATCGCCTCGCGGTTCACGTACATCAGGCGCCAGCAGTCGATGAAGGCCGCGCCCAGGACCTGGGCCATGGTCCGGCGCGAGAGCGGGTTCTGCAGGATGGAGCCCAGCGGGGTGCCGCCCTCGAGCAGACCGCCACCGAGCTCGGCCGCGGAGATCAGGTTCTGGCCGATGTTGACGGCCTTCTTGGCGATATCCGGCGGGAGCTGCTCACCACCCATGCCCACGAGGCCGACCATGTGGGCCGCCTGGCGGGTCGCGCTCATCAGGTCCCCGAACACGCCGCTGCTGTTCTCGCCGTAGAAGACCCGCTCGGCGGCGATGGCGCCCAGAGTGTGGCGGACGCTCGCCGCGAGCTGGGAGCGGAACTTGATGAACTCCTCCTGCAGCTGTGCGGCCCGATGGTGTCCGAGCGCGTCGGCGCGCATTCTGATCGAGAGCCGCACGTGCGCGAATTCCGGCAGGAAGAACCGGGCCGCGATCGCGTGCCCGAGCTCGTGGCGGGCGACCGCGATCTTGTCGCGCTCCGTGTACTCGACGGGCTGGACGAGGCCGGCCTCGATGTTGCCCATCGATTCGCGCAGGTCCCGCCAGTTGAAGAGCTGGCGGTCGTCCTCGAACGCGTACATCAGCGCCATGGAGAGGGCCTGCTCGATCATCGCGGGCGAGTACCCCTCGGTGACCCGCGCGAACTCCTCACGCTTGGACGGCGTGTCCAGCTCGGGATCGTGCGACTTGCGGCTGAAGTACAGGTCGGCGATGTCCTTGCGGTCCTCGCGCGTCGGCATGCGGAACGTGATGGTGCGGCCGAACCGGCCGGGGCGCGTCACCGCCTCGTCGAGCACCTGTGGGCGGTTGGTCGCGCCGACGAAGAACAGGTTGTAGCGCGGTGGCTTGAGCTGCGGCAGCCGCAGTGGGATGCGCGTGCCGTTGGAGCCGATCACACGCGGGATGAACAGACCGTCGAGCGTGATGTTGATGAAGCGGCGGATCGCCTTCTTCACGAAGCCGGCGTTGTCCATACCGTCCATCTGGACGAGCAGCATGTTCAGGCCCATCCGGAAGCCGCCGAACATGCCACCCATGCCACCCGCGCCGCCGCCACCCATGCCACCGCGGCTCTGGCCCAGGGCGTCGAACTCGTCGATGAAGATGATGCAGCCGCCCCAGCGCCTCGCCAGCTTCTTCGCGGCGCGCACCGTCATGTACACGGCCACCATGTCCATGCCGATGAACATGCCGCTGTAGGCGGAGCCGGAGCTGACGATGATGGGCGTGTGCAGCTCGGATGCGATCGCCTTGGCGAGCATCGTCTTGCCGGTGCCCGGAGGGCCGACCATCAGCACGCCGCGCTCGCGCTTGCCGCCCGCCTTCACGTAGGTGCGTCCCTGCTCGATGAGCCGCAGGATCCGCTGCATCTCGTTCACGGCGGACTTCTGCCCGCGGACATCCGCGATCTTGACCTCGTAGTTGGCGTCACCCGGCCGATAGGTCTCGCGGCCCATCCGCGCGAAGAGGAGGAAGGGGCCGAAGAAGAGGGCGAAGTTGGCCAGGAAGAGCGCTCCGAGCTGCACGACGAGCCCGAGCGCCTGGCCGGCGAGGCCGATCAGGGTGACCAGAGCCTCGGAGAAGCCCAGGCCGAAGCCGTAGAAGGCGCCCCCGAAATACAGAATGGCCAGCACGCCGAAGAAGGTCGCGCGCCTCCAGAAGATGTAGCGATTCGTCTCGAGCGTTCGCTGTTCCTGGTTGCTCTCGTCCGCGATCCTCTCGCGGAGCACGAGCGAGCGTTTGACCCAGCTCAGCAGACCGCGCAGGACCACGACCGAGAGCAGGGCGAACAGGAACGACAGTACGAAGCCCCACTGCATGAGAAAAAGCCCGTATGCGAATGCAGAGGTGGCCACCAGCAGGGCGAATATCCAAAACACAATCATGGCGGTACCCGCACTATACCCAAGGCTTCGCGAGACGCCGTCAGCGAGTTGTAATGGCCTCCCGTGTCGCGGCCGTACGCCGCGGTCGCGTGGCCATGAAGAGCACGAGCGCCAGCCCGGCGAGGGCGACCAGGTCGCCCGGGCTGTACGCCTGCGGAAAGATGCGTCCGAGCGGCTGGGCCAGGAGGATCCAGTCGCCCAGCCAGTCCAGGCGCGTGCCGGGCCCCATCAGGGCGTACTCGGCCCAGACGCCCTGTTCCTGGAGCTGCGGCGGCCCGAGATGAGCGGCGGCCTGGGCCACGGGCATGCGGCCGCCGTTCGCCAGCACCACGACGAGGTTGAGCGTCATCCCCAGGACCACCAGCCAGATCCCGGGCAGCCGGTCCCGGTGCCACGCGGTCCAGGCGATCAGCACGACCAGCGAGACGACGAACACCACCGGCGCGAGGCTCGAGGTCGCCAGCGAGGAGCGGATCTCCAGCTCCCTGACCAGGAAGGCCGCGATCGCGACCAGCGGCCAGCGCAGGCGCAGCGCGAGCAGGTTGCGGACGCTGCCGCCGGTCAGCAGCCCGACCGCCAGGCCCACGAGCGCGCCGGCGAGCAGGAGCATCCGCTAGGCGGTCCGGGTCGGCTGGGCCGGAGAACGCACCGCGCTCCTACCCCGCCGCCAGGCGGGCGGCGGTCGCCGCCATCATCCGGACGCCCGTCGCGAACGACGCCTCGTCGATGCGGAACGAGGGGGAGTGGTGGGCCGGCGGCGTCTCGGCGTCCGGAGGGCGGGCGCCGAGCATGAAGTAGCAGCCGGGGATGCGGGTCAGGAACTCGGCCATGTCGTCGCTGACCGTCAGGGGGGCGCCCAGCCGGTTGGCTCTGTCTCCGATCAGCTCGGCGCCGACCTCCAGGACGGTGCCGGTCACGTTCGGGTCGTTGAGCAGCGGCACCGTGCCGTGCACGAGACGGAGCTCCGACCGGATCGCGAACTCGGTGTCCGCCTCCAGCAGCAGGTCCTCCAGCCGCTGGAGCGCCTCCCGGCGCAGCTCGGGCGTGAACGTGCGCACGCTGCCCTTCACCGTGACCGAGCGGGGCACGATGTTCCAGGCGCCGTCGGTCCGCACGTCGCCGACCGTGCAGTGGCAGCCGGCGCCGTCGTGCTCGAGGCCCTCCACCACGCTGTGCAGGCGCTCCAGGAGGAATGCCTGCGCCGAGATGACGTTGCCGGCCCGCTTCATCATGCCGCCGTGGCCCCCCGGGCCGCGCATCGTGATGTCGAAGGCGTCCGAGCCGGCCCACAGCAGGCCGGGCCGGGTGGTCACGTGGCCGCTGGGCAGCCACGACGCCATGTGCAGACCGATCGTCACATCGGGGTGGTGGCGCTCGAGCAGGCCGCCGGCGATCATCTCGCGCGCCCCGCTGACGATCTCCTCGGCCGGTTGGAAGCAGAAGAGGTAGGAGCCGGTGAGCTGCTCGGCGCGCTCGGCCAGCGTGCGCGCGGCGCCCAGCAGGATCGCGGTGTGGGCGTCGTGCCCGCAGGCGTGCATCCGCCCTTCGTGGGCCGAGGCGAACTCGACGCCGGATTCCTCCAGGATGGGCAGCGCGTCGATGTCCGCGCGAAGCATGACGGTCCGCCCCGGACGCCCCGTGTCGAGCACGGCCACCGCGCCCGTCGGGGTGGGGCACCCCTGGACCACCAGGCCGATCCCCCGGAGCCGGTCTTCGACGAACCGCGAGGTCCGGTGCTCGTCGAACGAGACCTCGGGGTTGCGATGCAGGTGCCGGCGGGTGTCGATGACCTCGTCCAGGATGTCGACGGATGGCTCCGGGTACGCTCGCATGCCCAAACAGTACAGAGGAAGACGGCTTGCCCCCCCTGACCTCCGGTGGATGAAGGGGGGTAAGGAAGACGACTTGCCCCCCCTGACCCCCCGGGCGGTCAGGGGGGGTGTAGTCAGACGATGGGCCCGAGGTTGTAGCCGCGCGGAGTCGAGCGCAGCAGCCTGACGCCCAGCTCGGGCTCCAGCTCGTCCAGCTTGCGACGCAGGGTCAGCAGCGCCGAGTGCACGGTCGAGCGGGCCGCGTTCGGCCGGAACAGGCCGGCCGCGATGAGCTCCGCGGCGGTCACGGCCTTGGAGCCCTGGGCCAGGTGGACCACCAGCCTCGTCTGCTGCGAGGTCAGGCGGATCTGCTTCTTGCCCAGGCTCATGGTGCGGTGCGTGGGATCGAAGTCCAGGCGCCCGAATCGATAGTTGCCGGCACGGCCGGTGCCGCCCTCGACGAGCCGCGCCGCAAGGTCGGAGTAGATGTGAGCCATCGTCGCGTTGCCCTTGACGAAGTAGCTGCTCGCGCCCAGCTCGAACGCGCGCCGGATGGCGGCCGCGCTGCCCTGGGCGGCTGAGAGCACGACCACGGCGAGGCCCGGGTGGTTCTGGCGGATCCAGCGCAGCAGATCGAACCCAGCCTCCTCGCCCTCGTCCAGCACCAGGTCGAGCAGCACGCCGGCCACGCGCTCGTGGGTCAGGATCTCCTTCGCCTCGTTCGCCGAGCTCGCCGGGCGCGCGTGGTAGCCGAGGTCGGTCAGGTCGAGCCGGAGCTGCGCCTGCATGGCCGGCTCGTCCTCCACGACGAGGACGGCCGAGCCCAGCAGCTCGAGCGGCCGGTAGGCCTCCAGTCCGGGGGGCAGCGGCGGGGCCGCCGTACGGCCACGCGCTCTCAGTGCCAAGGTGTCAATCGCCGACAAGTGTTCACTTCTGGGTCGTGGCGCAGCATGCCGTGCCGGCCGCAGGTTTGCAAGTGCCGAGCGCGCGTCGCCGGGATGGTCTGGTCTGCCTGTCAAGTGCAAAATGCATTTGTCAAGCAAGGCACTTGACGCAGTTAACTCGGGCACCCCTATCCGGTAGCCTATGGATGTTACGTACCGTCCTTCGTCAAGGGGAACTGACATGGCGTTCTGGAAGAGACTGTTCGCGGGAGCAATCACGGCCACCGGGCTGCTGTCATTGGTGGTGGCGGCAGGCGCCGATTGGTTCGACCTCTGCAGAGTCTGATGCATGGGGGCCGCCGCGTCGATCACGGCCGGCGGCCCTTCGACCTCCTGATCGCGTCCGGCAGGAGCTCGTACATGTCCGCTCGGTCGTCCGCCTTGCTCACGTACGCCATCACGTCCGGGTCGTCCGGGGCGCTCGGGAAGACCGGGTATGCGGTGTAGAAGATCACCGGGAACGGCGTGCCCTGGGCCCGCAGCTCGGCCAGCAGCGCCAACCCGTCCATCGGCTCCGGGAGCATGAGGTCCACGATCCCGACCTCCGGCGAGTCAGCCCGGGCACGTTCGAGCGCCTGCGCCGCGTCCTGCGCCAGGGACACCCGGTATCCGAGCATCCTGAGGTCCGTTTCCAGAATCACCCGCCAGGCACGCTCGTCGTCGACCACCAGCACCGTGGCTCCCACCAGCTCCGGCGGTGGCGGCCGGAGCGGTTTCGGAGACGTGAACGGCACCGCTTGCCGGCAGTATACGAAGGTGTAGATGGAACTCGAACGGCCGGAGGGAGGTGGGGCGGTGGCCGGCTCGGAGCCGCGCCACAGACGGTCGGATCTCCAGAGCAGGTTGGTGCGTGCCCTTTCGAGCTGCACGACCGAGGGCGACCTGGTGCAGGTGCTGTACGCGGAGCTGCACCCGGTGTTCGGCTACGACGTCGTCAACCTCCATGTGCTGGAGCACGAGGGCTGGTATCACAGTCTGGCCATCGAACGCGGCGTCCTGCAGGACGTGCGCCGGCGCCTGGTCGTCGAGTCGCTCTTCGCCGGCTGCTACCGTGAGCCCGTCGCCCGCGTGCTGGAGCCGCCGGCCACCGCGCCCCAGCTCCGAGGCCGGGGACCGGGAGTCACGCGCCGGCCGCGCACGCTGATCTGGGTGCCCGTGCTGCACGCCGGACGGCCGGTGGGCTCGATCATCTACCAACTCTATCTCCGCCGCGAGGTCCCGAGGGAAGAGGTGGCGCTGCTGAAGAGCGTGCACGAGCGCCTGGGCGTGCTGGTCAGCAACGCGTACCTCAACGAGCTGACCCGCAACCAGGCCGTCAGCCTCGGTGCGCTGAACGCGATCGCCCGTGCGCTGTCGGCGACGCACGACGAGGTGGGCGTGGTCGGCGCGCTGCTGGCGACCCTCGGCGCGCTGCTCCCCGTCGACCAGGTCGAGCTGGCCGTCCGCGACGACGGAGCCGGCTCCAGCGTCCGCCTGCTGTGCGGCGGCTCCGGCTCGGGGATTCAGACCACGTTCACCACGCTGGGGTCACGCCGCCTCGGTCGCGCCAGGCCGGTGCTGGAGACCGGGCAGGGCCGCCTGGAGGCGGACGGGCCGGCCACCTCCACGCACCGCTCGGAGGCCGTCGTCCCCATCGTCGAGGGCGGCGTGGTGCGCGGCGTCCTCGCCACCCGCTGCCGGCAGCCGGAGGCATACGAGCAGTCGACCCTGGTCTTCCTCCAGCAGGTCGCCGACCAGGTCGCGCTGGCCCTCCGCAACGCCTGGTCGTACGACGCCATCGAGGCGCAGCGCCGGCGTCTGGAGATCGTGAACGCCGTGGGCAGGCGCCTTGCGTCCAGCCTCGACCGCTGGTCGATCATGCGCATCCTGCGCGAGGAGCTGGCGCGCCACCTGGAGTTCGACCTGTTCACGCTGGCCGCCGTGACCGAGACGCCGGAGGGGCCCGTCGCGGAGGGCTACACCTGGGACAGCGGCGAGGAGCAAGCGGGCGGGACGCCCGTGCCGCTCGCCTCCGCGGGGCCGTCCCGCGAAGCGTACGAGACCGGCCGGACCGTCCTGATGCGGCACGCGCCGTGGGCGCGGCGGCTCGAGGGGGGGCCCCGGTCGAGGGGTGACCGGATCGTGGGCGAGGGCGTCGTCGTCGACGTCACCCGTCCGGGCCGGCACCATCGGGTCGCCTCCCGGTCCATCCTCTGGGCGCCGGTGCGGCACGGTGAGGAGACGACCGCCCTGCTGTCCGTGCAGTCCTACCGATCGGGGGTGTTCGACGAGTGGCATGCGCAGGTGCTCGAGGACGTGGCCGCGTACGTCGGCCTCGCGCTGGCCAATGCGGAGCACTACCGCGCCGCGCAGGCGGAGCGCCACCGGCTGGCGGCGCTCCACATGCTCGAGCTCGGCGTGGCGGGCGCCGCCGACGAGGCCGAGATCGCGGAGGCCATGGTCCGGGCGGTCGGCTCGTTCCTCGACGCGCAGACGCTGGCCTTCGCCTACTTCGACCCTCGCGGGCGGGTGACCGGGTACTGCTCCGAGGACGGCGGCCCGGTCCGGTCGCTGGAGCCGGTGGACGTCGATCGCACGAGGTACTTCACGCGGCTGTTCGTGGAGGGCGTGACCGTCGCCGAGGCCGTGCCACCGGAGCTGCGCCGGCCGCTGCCCGGGCAGGGCTGGCCGGCGTGGGGCGCACGCACCCCGAGCCAGATCCTCATCGTCCCTGTCACCAACGAGAACCGGGTCGTCGGGGCGCTCTCGGCTCTGCGGGTCGTGGACGTCCCGTTCGCGCCCGAGGCGATCCAGCTGCTGGAGAGCGCGGCCCCCGTGATCGGCATCGCGCTGCGAACGGTCCGCCTGCACCGCGCCAACGAGCTGGCGCTGGCCAACTCGGTCCGCCTCCAGATGGTCGCCGGCCTCGCCGGCCACGATCTGGACGGCGTCCTCGCCAGCGTCGCCGACCAGGCTCGGACCATGATGGAAGCCACGGGCGCGGCGTGCTGGGCGTTCGACGACGAGGGCCGCGTGGCCGCGCAGGCCGCCAGGGGCGGTGGTCAGCCCGGGCGGGTGCTGCGATGGTCCGGCCGGACCGTCGCCCGCCCGTGGGCGGAGGTCCCCGCCGGGCCGATGGCCGGCGTGCGTCGCGGCGCCGGCTGGACGCTGGTGCCGCTGTGGTACGGCGACCGGCTGGTGGGCGCGCTCGGCTCCGTCCACGGGCCGAGCGGCGTGGGGGAGGGCCTGAACGCGGTCGGCGACTTCGCCCAGCACGCCGCGATCGCCATCGAGAACGCCCGGCTCGCGGCCGAGACGCGGGGTCGCATCCACACGCTGGAGGCTGTGGCCGGCTTTGCGGAGCTGGAGATCACGCAGCCGGGACGAGCGCGCGCCGAGATGTGCCGGCTGGTCGAGCGGGCGCTGGCGGGCTCGCGCGGCGCGATGTGGCTGCTCGAGGGGCCCGTCATGGTCAGGGCGCCGGCCGGCGGCCCGCCGGAGGAGCGGATCGCGGTGCTGCGGCCGGAGTGGTGGGGCCCGGCGCTCCAGGCCGGCCGCGGCATCCGGCAGCTGCGCAGCCTGCTCCGCTCCGCGACCGGTGCGGACGTCCGGAGCCGGGTCTTCGTGCACCCGGTCGTGCTCGGCAACGAGGTCGCCGGCATGCTGACCGCGGAGTCGACGGGAATCTCGCCAGCCGAGACCCGGCGCCTGATGGCCATCCTGGCCGGCCAGGCGCAGATCGTCCTGAGCCGGCTGCGGCTGGTGGACGAGCTCAACCGGCAGGCGGAGATGCTGGAGACGGTGCTCCGCCACTCTCCGGTGGGCGTGGTCCTGGAGGACGAGGCGGGCAACGTCGCCTACGCGAACCCGGAGGTCGAGCGGATCTACGGCGTCCGGTCGGAGGCGCTGACCGGGACGCCGGCGCAGAGCCTGCTGGAGCGCCCGGACGCGGCGGTCGTCTCCAACCCCGAGGTTGAGCCGGGCCGGCCGTCCGAGGTGCGACTCGAGGCGACCGGCACCGTCGTGCAGGTGCGGCGTGTCCCGATCCCCGGCTCGGCCGAGCAGCCGGCACGCGTCCTCACCCTGCACGAGGACGTGACGCAGGAGCGTGCGGTGCGTGAGGCGAAGGAGCTCATGCTGCGCGCGATCGGGCACGAGGTCCGCAGCCCGGCGGCCGCCATGCGCGCGACCATTGCGGGAATCCTCCAGTGGGGCACGGTGATGGACGCGAGCCAGCGGCACTCGCTGATCGTCGAGGCGTACGAGCAGTCGGAGCGGCTGCTCAGCCTGGTCGAGAACCAGCTGCTCATCGCGAAGCTGGAGGCCGGCAGCTTCGAGCCGAACCGGCATGCGACGGCGCTCGGGCGCTCCATGGAGCAGGTCGTGACCGTGCTCCGCAACCGATACGGCGAGCGAGCCGATGTGATAGATGTGCGCCTGAGCCCCGACCTGCCCGATGCCTACTGCGAGCCGATCCACCTCGACCAGGTCCTCACCAACCTCATCGGCAACGCGCTGGAGCACACGCATGCGCGGCGGGTGCGCGTGGGCGCCCGCGTCGCCGGGGAATGGCTGGAGGTGACGGTCACCGACGACGGAGCCGGCCTGTCGCCGGACCGCGAGGCCACGCTGTTCGAGAAGAGCGCGCCCGCCGGCCGGAGCCGCGCCCGCGGCGGTCTTGGCCTCGGCCTGTACCTCTGCCGCCTCGTGGTCGCGCGCTCGTTCGGTGGACGGATCTGGCTTGGCGGCACGGGGCCCACCGGCACCACGTTCACGTTCACCGTGCCCACCGGGGCGCCACGGTTGGGGCGGGCCGTGGGGGCCGTGTGATGCGGGTCGGGCTGCCTCGTGACCAGCGCACGAGCGAGGTCCCGCCCCCCACCGTGCCGCCGGAGCCGCTGTGGGTGCGCGTGGGTGGGGGGCTGCAGGAGGTGACGAGCGGCCGCCGGCACGGACCTGCCGACCCGGCGTTCCCGCCGCCGGGAGGTCCGTGGGAGGAGCTCTCGGCGACCGGAAGGCTGGTGGGCTGGGTGCCGGCCGGCGGGCTGACCCGCAGCTCGGCGCGCCGGGCGATCGAGGAGGGCGAGCGCATCGCGCGCGAGCGGCGCGCGCACCTGCTGAGGCGGCTGGGGCACAAGCTGCGGTCCTCTGTGCTCGCGCTGCAGGAGTCGGCCCGGCAGGCCGCGTTCGGCCGGCACGAGCTGCTGGAGCAGATCTACGACCAGGCCCAGGACGTCGGCCGTCGCGCGCAGGTGCTGGAGCACGTGGCCCTCGATCCGAAGGACCCGCCGCGGGCGGTGGTGATCGGGGCGGTGCTCAACCTGGCCGCGGTCGGAGTGCACAGCCTCCTGCCGGGCGACGCGGTGGTGCGCGGGTCCGAGCCGGTGCTGGTGGAGGCGCTGACCCGCGCCTGCGACTGGATGGGCGGGGCCGGCTGCACCGTCACCTGCGAGCCGGTGGGGAGCTGGTGGAGGCTGGGCGTGATCGCCGCACCGGACCGCCGGCCGCTGCCGGTGCCGGAGATGGGGGAGCTCCTGGTGCGGTACCTGGTGGACGGGCTCCTCGACGGCTGGCTCGACACCAGCAAGGCCGATCGGGCGGTGATCTACCTGGCGGCGGCCGAATAGCGCCCGGCGCGCCCGCGCGGTCGGTGCGCTCAGAGCGTGAAGATTGTCGGATGGCAACCGTACGGCGCGTCATCGCTCCCAACCCGGGACCGTTCACCGGGCCCGGCACCAACACGTGGATCCTGGGTGACGGCCCGGCGCTCTTCGTGATCGACCCCGGGCCGGACGACGAGCGGCACCTGGCCGCCCTCCAGCGCGCCGTCAGCGGCCACGCCGTTGGCGTGGTGCTGGTGACGCATGGACACGCCGACCACCTGGAGCTGGCCGAGCGGTTCGCCGGGCTCCACCGCGCCCGCGTCGCGCGCTACCCGGACCTCGTCGACGGCGACGTGGTGCGCGTGGGCGAGCTCAGCCTGACCGCCCTGCACACGCCGGGCCACGCCCCGGATCACCTCGCCTACTGGATGCCGGCCGACCGGGTGCTGTTCACGGGCGACCTGGTGCTGGGCAGGGGCAGCTCGATGGTCGGCCATCCGCAGGGTGACGTGGCGGACTACCTGCGCTCGCTGGAACGGGTTGCCGAGCTGCGGCCGCGCATGCTGTTCCCCGGGCACTGGGACCCGGTGACGCAGGCTGAGGCCAAGATCCAGGAGTACCGGGAGCACCGTCTGGAACGGGAGCGGCAGATCGTGCGCGAGCTGGAGGCCGGCGGCCCGGGCACGGCGCCCGAGCTGACCGAGCGGGTCTACGCCGCGGAGCTCGCGGCGGCAGCCGCCGGGCGGGACCAGCTGCGGCACGCCGCTGAGATGACGCTCCGCGCCCACCTCCACAAGCTGGTC
>DASYBH010000453.1:0-1888 GCA_036500885.1 Candidatus Dormiibacterota bacterium | reverse complement strand
CGTCCGCTACGCGATCGACTCCCAGCGCACGCGCGCCCTGCGCACGCTGGCGCCCCACTGCGAGCACCGCCTGTTCCTCTCCGCCACCCCGCACAACGGCTACACGGAGAGCTTCACCGCCCTGCTGGAGCTGCTCGACCCCCAGCGCTTCGCCCGCGGCGTGCCCGCCGAGCCGGCGCAGATTCGCCAGGTGATGGTCCGGCGTCTCAAGTCCGACCTGCCGCCGCGATGGGACGGGAGGTGGCAAGCCGGGTGTCGGCCCATCCGACACCAATCGGCTTACCGGAGGGCAGTAGCTCGAGCTCGCCGCGGATGCGCTCCTCCACGCAGTGATCGTACGGATGTTCGGGTGAGCCGGCTCTTGGTCGGGACGGATGTCGCCGGGCGGGCGCACGTCGATCCGCGCCTCGTGGGCAGCGCCGGGTGGCCCCCCACCTTCCTCGACCCGTTCAGGCACGCCTGGATGAGCACACGCGCAGCGTGCGCGCTCGGGACGATCGCCTCGACTCAGGCGCGGCGGGGTCGCGCCTGAGCCGCCGCCACGGCGGCCACGGCGCACACCGTCGCGGCGAGCAGGAAGATGGCGGTGAAGGCGCGCTCGCCGGGGAGGCCGCCTGGCCGCGGCTGCGCCGCGGTCAGCACCGCGGCAACGACGGCGCTAGCCACCGATGCTCCCACCGACCGGGAGATCGCGTTGAGCCCGTTCGCGATGCCAGTCTGCGCCAAGGGGACGGCGGCCACGATCAGCGCCGGCATCGACGCGAACGTCAGGGCAACAGCGCAGCCACCGGCCACAGTCGCGACGACCACCTCAAGCGGCTCGTGGTGCCAGATGGCCAGCCCACCGAATGCGGCAACCCCGCCAAGGGCGCCCAGGCCGAGCGTCCGGTTGGCGCCGATCCGGTTGACGAGCACCCCTCCCAATGGGGCCACGACCGCCGCCGTCAGGGCGCTGGGCAGCAGGAACTGGACGGCGGCACGCTCGATGGTCGCACCGAAGCCATAGCCGGGTAGCTGCACCAGCGTCGCGACCCCGATGAACTGGCAATACATGGCCAGGCCGAGCAGCAGCGCGGCGACGTTGACGAGGAGGACCGGCCTGTGCAGGAACATCGCAAGGTCGATCAACGGCTCGGGCACCTGTCGCTCGGCGATGACCCACGCGACGGCGCAGACCGCCGCCCCGCCGACACATGCCAGCGTCGCCGTGGACGTCCACCCCCACGTGGCCCCCTGGGCGAGCGCGAGCAGGAGCAGGGTGAGGAGCGCGCTGAACAGCACGGCGCCCAGCCAATCGATCCGGCCGGACCTGGTGACGAGCGACTCGGACACCAGCAGCGCGACCCCGAGGAGGGCGAGCAAGCTGAGCGCGGCCGCCAGCCAGAAGACAGCCTGGTAGCCCCGGCCGCCTTGCACGACGGCGCCGGTGAGCACGAGGCCGATTCCGCCACCCGTCATCAGGGTGGTGCTGATGAACGCCATCCGGGTCGTCAGCTGCCGCGCCGGCACTCGGTCCCGGAGCAGGCTCAGGGCCAGCGGGAAGACTCCCGTGCCAGCTCCCTGGAGCGCGCGGCCCACGACCAGCACGCCCAGGCTCGGCGCGAGGGCGGCGACGAGCGAGCCGACCGTCACCAGCGAGAGGCAGGCGACGAGCATCCGGCGCTTGCCTCGCTGGTCGCCGAGCCGGCCGAAGATGGGCGTGAGCACCGCGGCCGAGACGAGCGTGGCAGTCAGCACCCAGCTGGTGTCGGCCAGCGAGGTGCCAAGGTGGGAGCTGATCGCGCCCAGGATCGGCACGACCATGGTCTGCATGATCGAGACGGTCATCGCCGCGAACGCCAGCCCGACGAACGCCGCTCCTTCCGACCGGCGCCACGACGGCCGGACA
>DASYBH010000452.1:0-6257 GCA_036500885.1 Candidatus Dormiibacterota bacterium | reverse complement strand
CACCGACGCAGCGCAGCGAGGTCCTGGGGCCGCGTACGCGGTGGATACCGGCGAGGGGCCGAGCAGCGGAGCGCACCCACCGGCCGCCAGATGGGTGCTTCGAAGATCCGCCGGCTTACTGACCCACGCTGCTAGCCTGGGTTGGTCGAAGTCATGACTGCCGAGCTGACCCAATCCCGACTCGTGCGCGCCCTGCTGGTGCCGCTCATCGTCCTCGCCTGGCTGGCCGTGCTGCTGCTCGTGTTCTGGCTGCTGAGCCACGTCACGCACGCGGTGCTGATCCTGGTCCTCAGCACCGTGGTGGCCTTCGCCCTCACACCGGTCGTCAACCTGCTCGTCCGCTGGCTGCCGCGGCCGCTTGCCATCGCCATCGCCTACGTGTTCGGGTTCTCGCTGCTGATGGGCCTCCTCAGCGTGGTCGTCGTCTCGGCCGCGACCGAGGTCAACAACCTGACCCGCAACCTGCCCGATTACGCTCACCGCGCCCAGGCGCTCGAGCCGCAGGCGGTCGGCCTGCTGAGCCGGTTCGGCGTCACACAGGACCAGCTCAGCCAGGCGCAGGTGCGCCTCCTCGGCTACCTCCAGGGCATCAGCACGCAGGTCGCCAGCGATGCATTCGAGCTCGTGAAGACCCTGCTCAACGCCATCGTCGACACGGTCCTCATCCTGATCCTCAGCATCTACCTGGTGGCGAACGGGCCCCGCATGGTGGCCTGGGTGCGACAGCAGGCGCCCCGAAGTCAGGTTCGCCGGGCCAACCTCCTCGTCGTCATCGTCAATCAGGTGGTCGGCGGGTACGTCAGGGGCACGCTGACCATGGCGCTGCTGGTCGGCGCGCTCGTGGGCGCCGGCATGGGGCTGCTCCAGGTGCGCTATGCCCTGCTGTTGGGCATCCTCGCCTTCTTCATGGAGTTCGTGCCGGTGCTCGGAGTCATCATCTCCGGCATCGTCTGCGTCGTCATCGCCCTCTTCCAGGGATGGCAGCTGGCCCTGATCGTTCTCGCATACTTCGTGTTCGTCCATGTGGTCGAGGGCGACGTGATCGGACCGCGGGTGATGGCCAGGGCCGTCGGCATCCATCCGGCGGTCGCGCTCCTGGCGCTGGTCGCCGGCAGCGAGCTGTTCGGCGTCTGGGGCGCGCTCCTGGGCGCCCCGATCGCCGGCGTCCTGCAGGCGGTCGCCACGGCCCTCTGGCGTGAGGTGCGGCTGGCGCAGATCGAGGAGCCGGCCGGCCGCTCCATCGTGACGCCATCGGAGGCGGCAGCGGCAGCCCGCCGTGAGACGGCGTGAGCGGCCCGATGCTGGTCCGTGGCGCGGCGGCGCTGACCTTCGGCGTGGTCGCGGCCGCCTGCGCCGGGTCGACGCCGACGCCGACGCCGGCGCCGACGTCCACGCCGCCGCACCGCGCCGCGGTCACGATCCAGGTCGGCGTGAACCCGGCGGGCATCGCGGTCGGCAACGGCTTCGCGTGGGTGGCGAACTCCGGGGAGGGGACGGTATCCAGGATCGACCTGCACGACAACCGGCAGGTGGCCAGGATTCCGGTGGGCGACCCGAGGGGGCTGGTCGGGTGCGAGTCGGGATCGATCCATCAGACGCCGCATGGCGACTTCCGCATCCGCAACTGCGACCTCCCCAAGGCGGTGGCGATGTCCACCGGCGCCGTCTGGACGGGCAGGGGCGACACGCGCTCGCTGGTGCGGATCGATCCCACGACGGACCGGGTGGTCGCCAACATCCCCATCAACATCGAGGCCTGGTACATCACCGCCTCGGACACCGCCGTCTGGGTGACCGACTGGGGGCGCAATACTGTCGTCCGCGTGGATCCGGCCGCCAACCGGCTCGTGGCGACGATCGCCAACCTGCCCAATGGGCCGACCGGCATCGCCATCGCACCCGACGGCGTGTGGGTGGCCAGCAGCCGCGACAACATGCTGACGAAGATCGACAGCACGAGCAACGAGGTGGCGACCAGCGTGCCAACCGACCTCGTGCCCCTGCCGGTCACGTATGCCTTCGGCAGCATCTGGGTCCGGAACGAGTTCCGGGAGGGGAACGGCACGGTCCAGCGCGTCGACCCGCAGAGCGGCCGCGTCGTGGCGAGCATCCCGGTCGGCCCCGGCATCGGCCGGGACGGCCTGGACAACCTGGCCGAGCTCGGCGGCGGCCTCTGGGTGCCGGGCCTGCAGCTGGAGGAGATCGACCCGGCGACCAACAAGGTGGTGCGCCGGATCAACCACTCCGCGAACGCGGTGTGGGCGGGCGCGGGCTCCCTGTGGACGATCGACGTCGCCTACACGATCAGCCGGATCACACCCTAGACGAATGAGTTGCAGCACGAAGTCACGAAGAGCACGAAGACGCACGAAGGGCCTCGAGGTCAGCTCAGCGATCTAGCCGATCCCCAGATCCCCTATTCCTTTGTGCGTCTTCGTGTCCTTTGTGACTTCGTGCTTCAGACCAATTCAAAATGATTCGTCTGTTCCGGAGGCCCGGGTCCGTGCCTACATTCCCAGGTACGCCCTGACGATGTCCTCGGACTGCAGGAGCTCCTTGCCCGGCCCGGAGTTGACGATGGAGCCGGTCTCCAGGACGTAGGCGCGGTGGGCGACCTCCAGGGCCTTGTGCGCGTTCTGCTCGACCAGAAGGATCGGGATGCCCTGCTGGTTGATCTCCTCGACGATCCGGAAGATCGTCTCCACGAGGATGGGCGCCAGGCCCAGTGACGGCTCGTCCATCATCAGCACCCGTGGCCGCGACATCAGGCCGCGACCCATCGCCAGCATCTGCTGCTCGCCTCCGGACAGCGTGCCCGCGATCTGCGTCTGCCGCTCCCTCAGGCGGGGAAACAGGTCGAAGACCCGCTCCCTGTCCTCCTCGATCAGGGCCCTGCCGTCCTGGCGCGCGTACGCGCCAAGCGTGAGGTTGTCCTGGACGCTCATGCGCGGGAACAGCCGCCGCCCCTCGGGCACGTGGCAGATCCCCAGCTCGACCCGCCTCGCGGCCGGCACCGCCGTGATGTCCTCACCCTCGAACCGGATCGTGCCCCGAGCAGGCCCGATCAGGCCGGAGATCGTTCGCAGCGTCGTGGTCTTGCCAGCTCCGTTGGAGCCGATCAGCGCGACGACCTCGCCCTTGTCGACGCTCAGGCTCACGCCGGACAGCGCCCGCACCCGCCCGTAGTACGTCTCGATCCCGTCGATCTCGAGCATCGCCACGGCTATGCGCCCTTGCCCAGGTAGGCTTCGATCACGCGGCGGTTGCCGCGCACCTCCTCCGGCGTGCCCTCCGCGATCTTCTCGCCGTGGTCGAGCACCACGATGCGCCGGGAGATGCCCATGACCAGCTTCATGTCGTGCTCGATCAGGAACACCGTGGTCCCCTGCGAGCAGATCTTGTCCACGAGCGCCATCAGCTCCACCTTCTCCTGGGGCGTGAACCCCGCCGCCGGCTCGTCCAGCAGCAGCAGCCGGGGCTCGCTGGCCAGCGCTCGTGCGATCTCCAGCCGGCGCTGCTGGCCGTACGGCAGGTTGCGTGCGTAGTTGTGGGCCTGCCGCTCGATCCCGACGAAGCGGAGCAGCTCCATCGCCCTGTCCTCGACCGTCCGCTCCTCTCGCCGCTCCAGCGGCGTCTTGAGGATCGCGTCCCAGAGCTGGGCGCGCATGCGGCAGTGCTGTCCGACCTTGACGTTGTCCAGCGCCGACATGAAGTCGAAGAGCCGGATGTTCTGGAACGTGCGGGCGATGCCCATCGAAGCCACCCTGTGCGGCTTGAGGCCGGTGACGTCGACGCCATCGAACTCGACGACGCCCGAGGTGGGGGGGATGAGGCCGGTGATGCCGTTGAACAGCGTGGTCTTGCCCGCACCGTTGGGACCGATCAACGCGAACACCTCGCCGCGGCGCACGCCGAAGCTGACGTTGTCCACGGCGGTCAGGCCGCCGAACCTCCTGGTCACGTTCTGGAGCCGGAGGATGAGGCCGTCGGCGCTCACGCCAGACCCCTCACGTCGGCGACCGCCTCGTCGTGGACGCCCTTGGTCAGCTCCTCCTGCCGGACACGACTGGGCACCAGCCCCTGAGGTCTGAGCAGCATCGTGACCACGAGGATGAGACCGAACACCACGAAGTTGAGGTTGGTGGCCAGGTCCGACAGCGACGTCACCGTCCTGGCGGGCAGGCCGATCCCGCTTCCGATCGCCGTCGTCCAGTGCGGCAGGTCGCCCAGGATCTTGTACTGGACGAAGTAGATGACCAGGGCGCCCACGATCACGCCGGGGATGTTGCCCATGCCGCCCAGCGTGACCATCAACAGCACCGTGACCGAGACGAGGAACGAGAAGTTCTCGGGGCTGACGCTGGACAGCTTCGCGCCGAAGTAGCAGCCCGCGAATCCGCTGAACGCGGCTCCGATGCTGAAGGCCAGGAGCTTGACGTTCCGCGTGTTGATGCCCATCGCGGATGCGGCCACCTCGTCCTCGCGGATCGCCATCCAGGCCCGCCCCAGGCGCGACCGCTGCAGGTTGGTGACCAGGACGATGCAGACGAAGATCAGCAGGGCCATCAGCACGTAGTAGGCGACCGGCTGGAAGGTGGTGAACTTCAGGTCGTGGACGACCTGGAACGGCGCACCCCCATCCCACGGCCCGTCGATCCAGAGCGGGAGCGAGGGCGTGTCGATCGCGGAGATCGCGTTGACGCCGCCGGTCCACGAGCTGAGGTTCCGGAAGAGCCTGGGCACGATCTCGCCGAAGCCGAGCGTGACGATGGCCAGGTAGTCGCCCCGCAGCCGCAGCGTGGGCGCGCCCAGGATGGCGCCGGCCGTCGCGGCCACGAGCACCGCCACGAAGAGCAGCAGCCAGAAGGGCAGGTGCACCGCGTGGTGGGCCGGGGTGAGGGCGAGCTGGCCGGAGGCCAGCATGGCGTACGTGTAGGCGCCGATCGCGAAGAAGGCAGCGTAGCCGAGGTCGAGCAGGCCGGCGAAGCCGACGACCACGTTGAGCCCGATGGCCATCAGCACGAACACGCCGGCGTCGGCGGCCGTGTTGATCAGTGTGATCGACTGCTCCGGGTTCGCGAACTGGACCACGGTCGGGAAGAGGAGCGTCACGGCGACCAGGCCCATGTAGACCAGGGCGTTGGGGTTGCGCGAGTTCTCGCGCAGCCAGACGGGGAGCGCGGCGACCCTGGCGATCACTTCTCGGGCACCCGCATGCCCAGCAGCCCGGTGGGTCGCAGGGTCAGCACCAGGATCAGGATCGCGAAGATGATCACGTCGGTCCATGTGGCCTGGCCGTAGCCATCGTTGAAGGCGCGCACCAGGCCGATGATCAGGGCGCCGAGGGCCGCGCCCTGGATGTTCCCGATCCCCCCGAACACGGCCGCGGTGAACGCGGCCAGCCCGGCGCCGAACCCGGTGTCGAAGCGCAGGTTGTTGTAGTACAGGCCCCAGAGCATGCCGCCGGCCGCCGCCAGCGCGGCGCCGATGAAGAACGTCACCGAGATCGTGCGGTCGATGTCGATGCCCATCAGCGTCGCCGCGTCACGGTCCTGCGCCGTCGCGCGCATGGCCTTGCCCAGCCTGGTGAACTCGACGAAGCTGGTCAGGAGCAGCATGAGTCCGACGGCCACCAGGATGATGATGATCTCGCGGGTGTCGATCGTCGCGCCCAGCGCCGAGAACTGCACGCTGGGCAGGAGGTTCGGGGCCTGGACGAAGTTCGGGCCGTGCCAGACGAACATGAGACCTTCGAGGATGAACGACATCCCGACCGCGGTGATCAGCGGCGCGAGGCGGGGCTGGTGGCGGAGCGGCTTGTAGGCGATGCGCTCTATGGCCACGTTGATCATGCCGTTGACGAACATCGTCACAGCCGTGACGCCCACCAGCAGGGGCAGCAGCAGCAGACCGAGGTTGTAGGCCCTGTTCGGCACGAACCCGAGCAGCGCGAAGACGAAGACGCCCACCATGCCGCCGACCGTGAAGACATCGCCGTGGGCGAAGTTGATCAGCTCGATGATGCCGTACACCATCGTGTAGCCCAGGGCGATGAGGGCGTACAGGGCCCCGTCGGTGAGCCCGAAGACCAGCGTCTGCAGGAAGAAGACCGGGTTCTGGAAGATCCGCGGCAGGATCAACAGAACGAACGCGGCGATGCCTATGCCGTAGAACATCCAGGCGCCGAGCTGACCCGACAGCGCAAGGCGCGTCTGCCGCAGAGCTCCTACAACGGTTGCCAAGGCCCTCCCCTTTTC
>DASYBH010000451.1:0-8836 GCA_036500885.1 Candidatus Dormiibacterota bacterium | reverse complement strand
GGATCGCCCTCGCCGGTGAGCAGCGGCTCCAGCACGCCGAGACGCCGCGCGGCCGCCAGGGTGGAGTGGCGCAGGGCGCGGTCCAGCAGCGCGTGCAGCAGCCACCGGCGGGGAGGGTGCCGCAGGTGATCGGCCAGGTCGGCCGGTGGCGGCGCCACGCCGAGGAGGGCGGCCGCCGTCGCGAGTGGGGCGGCGCCCACGTCGCCGGCGCGCAGCGGCACGTCCAGCGCGCCCAGCGCCTCCCAGTCGTCGCCGGCGCGGCCCAGCAGCGCATGGAGGGGCTCCCGCTCGTACAGCCAGGGCGCCTCGCGGGCCATGGCGAAGCCTCCGGCGGCCAGCCGCCGGAGGACGCGGGCGGCCAGCAGGCTCTCCAGCACGACGCGCGTGGCGCGCTCCGACAGGCCGTGGCCGGCCGCCAGCTCGGCGCCGGTGCGGGGGCCGGCGGCGAGGTCGCGGAGCAGCCCCAACCGGGCGGCCGCGAGCCCGGCGGCGGCGATGCCGGGCCCGTACCGGAGCCAGGTCAGGAACCGCGTCAGCCCGGCTGGCACGGCCCGCGCGGCGGCGGGGGCGGCGCTCACGGCTCCACCAGCGCGAAGGGCCGGGCCAGGCGAGGCGCCGGTCGGGCCGGCTCGCGCGGGTCGCCTGGGGCCGACCCGCCGGCGTCGAGGCCCTGCCGCTCGCGGCACCAGGCCACCTCGCCGCGGCGCTCCGCGGCCCCGGAGCGGTCGAGCAGCAGCCGCCCGGACAGGTCGGCGGCCCGCTCCGCCCAGCCGGCGGCGGCGGCCCAGTCGCCCGCCTCGACGGCGGCCCGGCAGGCGGCCCGCGCCAGCGCCTCCTGGTGGAAGTGGTCCTGGTCGGCGGCCGCGCAGGCGAAGCCGTGCGCGCAGCGCTCCAGCGCCTCGGCCGGCCGGCCCTGCAGCAGCAGCAGGTGGCCCTCGCGATAGGCGTAGTGCTTCTCGAAGTCCGGCCGGACCTGCTGGCCGACCCGCAGGAACCGTCGCCACGTGGCCAGCGCCTGGTCGAGCTGACCCGAGCGCTCGTACAGGATGCTCACGTTCGCGACCAGGTTGGTCGTCAGCGCGGCGGCCTCGATGCCGTGGGGGCGCATCAGCTCCATCGCGGCGCGCGTCAGCCGCATCGCCTCGTGGAGGTCGCGGCGCGTGAAGGCGACCAGCGCCTGGACGTTCAGCAGCCAGCCGCGCTCGAAGTCGGCCGCGAACCCGGAGCGCCCGGCCACCTCCGACAGCCCCCGCTCGACGTGGGCCTCGGCCGCCTCCAGCTGGCCCGTGCGCTTGGCGTTGATCAGCGCCAGGTACATCCGCAGCTCGGCTCTCGCCTCCGGCTCGCGAGAGCAGGCGAGCGCCTCCTCGTAGGCCCGGAGGCTGCGCCCGTCGTCGCCCAGGAACGACCAGGTCAGGCCCGTGAGCATCAGGAGGTCGCGGCGGGCGGGGTGGTCGGGCGGCGCGGCCTCCAGCGCCCGGCCGGCCACCTCCAGCAGCGCCTCGTAGTTGGAGCCGGCCAGCGCGCGGCGCGCCTCCCGAACGGCCGCCTCCGGCTCCGGCGCCGGGATCGCCGCGGACGATGGCTCCAGGCTCGGGCCGGGCAGCGGCACCCGCTCGACCCCCAGGCCGGCCAGCAGCTCCAGCACCCGCGCCACCAGCGCCGCGCGCGGCCCCTCTCGCGCGTCCGGCTCGGCGGCGGCGGCGATCACTAGCGGCCGGCCGCCTCCGGCGGCGCGGGCCAGCCGCAGCACGGTCAGCAGCGACGGCCGGTCGGCCAGGTGCAGGTCGTCGACGGCCACCAGGACCGGCCGGCCGGCCAGGCTTGGGCACGCGTCCACCGCCCGCACGATCAGGGCGGCCGCGCCCAGGATGGTGCGGGCGACGCGCTCCGGCTCCCGGTGCAGCCGGCGCTCGGAGTCGGCGGGGACGACCAGGCCCATGTCGTCGTACGACCGCGCCGCCGCCAGGGCGGGCAGCCGGCGCGCCTCGGGCAGCAGCTCCAGCACGGCCGGCGCGTGGTCGGCGACCAGGTCGGGCCGCTCCGCCAGCACCACGGGCAGGAGCGACTCGACGAGCGGCCTGACCACGGAGAACGGAGTGGCCGGCGCGGCGTCGGGCGCGCCCCGCAGCACCAGGCCGCCCGCCGCCTCGACGGGCGCCGTGACCAGCCGCAGCTGCTCGTGCTGGCGGCGGGCCGCCGCCGCCGCCGTCTCAGCCACGGTCGAGGCCGAGCATGGCGGCGCGAGGCGGGGTCTTGGGCGTCTCCGGCGAACGCTCCGCAGGGCGCAGGTCCCCGGCGTTCATGAGGTAGAAGGGCCGGTCGAGCTTGGTGTAGTCGGGCCGGTCGCGCTTCGCCAGCAGCTCCCAGAGCGCCTCCGTCGCGGCCTCGCCACCCTCCGCCAGCGCCCGCAGCGCATCCACGAGGTGCCCCTGCCCGTTGGCCGCCGCCCCCCGGTCGGCGTCGTCCAGCGCGACGGCGGCCTCCTGGGGCGCGCCGGCGGCGCGCAGGCAGAGCCCGAGACCGGCCAGGGAGTACGGCTCCATCTCGCGGTCGCCCACCAGGTCGCGCCGGAGCTCGGCGCTGGCGCGGAACCAGCGGGCCGCCACCGCCCACGCGCCCTGCCGGACGTGGACGGTGGCCAGCGCGCGCGCGATCGCCTCCTGGTGGAAGCGGTCCCGCTGCCGCTCCGAGACGCGGTACGCCACCTCGTAGGTGGCGAGCGCCCGCTCCAGGTCGCCGCCCTTCAGGTACAGGCCCGCCTCGCGATAGCGGTGGACCTTGGTGAACAGGTCGCCCGCCTGCCGCGCGATGCCGTCGAAGAGCGCGTTGACCCGCAGCGACTGGGCCATGTCACCCTGCAGCTCGAACAGCACGCTGACGTTCGAGATCAGGTTGATCTTGAGGTGCGTGGCCTCCGAGTCGTGGTACGCCTTCATCACCGCCAGCGCCGGCCTGACCAGGCCCATGGCCTCCGCCCAGGCGTCGCGCCGGAGCTGGATCAGGGCGCGGACGTTGCTCAGCCAGCCCCGCTCCAGGTCGGCGCGCCGGCCGGTCGCCCCCTCCAGCAGGCCGAAGCCCTCCAGGACCAGGGCCTCCGCCGCGTCCAGCGCACCCAGCCGCTTGACCCGCAGCAGCGCCAGGTACATCAGGACCTGGGCGCGGTCGGCCGGGTCGGCGGCCAGGTCCAGCGCCTGCTCGTAGCAGGCCATCGAGCGGCCGTACTCCTTCAGGTAGGCGTAGGTCATGCCGAGCGCCTTCCAGACGGAGCGCCGCAGGTCGCCGGACGCCGCGCCTCCCGCCGTCGACAGCTCGGCGCCGAGCGCCAGCGTCAGCTCGTGGTCGAGCGCGAAGATCGACTGGTTCAGCGCCCGGAGGCCGTAGGTCAGCGCCCGGTCGGCGTCCCCGGCCCGCAGCCACAGCAGCGCCAGCCGCAGCGCCTCCTCGAAGCCGAGCGCGCCCAGCGGCCGGGCGCTGCGCAGGATGTTCTGGTCCACCTCCAGCGCCTGCCGCCGGAACGCCGCCACCTCCGCCTCGTCGACGGCCAGCTCGGCCTCCAGTAGCCGGGCGCGCTGCCCGGGATCGCCGTCCGCGTCCCGCTCGCGAGCCGGCCGCAGGCGGTCGCGCAGGGCAGCGGTGGGCTGAGGGTCGCCGGGCGCCTCGACCACCGCGGGGGCGGACGCCCACCGCACCCGCCAGAGCAGGCGCGTCCCGGCGGCGGCGGCGTCCTCGGCCGGCTCGGGCACGTCTCCGGCCGGTGCCGGGTCGGCGGCCGGCGCCTCCCGGAGCGTGGCCGCCAGCGAGGTGGCCGCCGGGTCCCGCCGCCCGGCCAGCCGGTGGTAGGTGAGCAGCGTGGGCCAGTCGGCCTCGTCCAGGCCGCGGAACCAGACCAGGCCGTCCCGACCCGCGGCCGCGATGAGCAGCGCGCTGAGCGCGCTGGTCAGCCGGTGGAGCTGCTCCGACTCCTTGTGCAGGCGGCGCTCCGACGGAGTGACCGCGACCGAGTCGAGGGCCGGGGCGCCCGCGAACGGCTCCCGGTCGCGGGCCTCCGGGAGCAGCCAGCCGACCTCGGTGGCGTGCTCCTCGACCACCGCCGGCGCGCGCAGCTCCAGGTCGGGCAGCGCCGCCCGCAGCCAGGTGCGCAGCGGCTGCAGGGGGCCGCCCAGCGCGCCCTCGCAGTCGATGGTCACCAGCGCGCCCGCGTGCGGGCGCGCGCCGATGGCCCCGGCCGCCGCCGCGCGCGCCGCGGCTCCACGGGCGATCACCCAGAGCGGCCGGTGCGCGGCCTCGGGGTGCCAGGCGTCCCATCCGGTCATGACCCACCTCCGCGCGACGATTCGCCTACCGACGCGCCCTCCCTCATCCGCCGGGGGGGCAGGTCGTCTTCCTCCGCAACCGCTTCAGGCTCCCCCTGCACCCCTCCGGGGGGGCGAAGAGGGGGCGCGTCGTCTGCCGTCTCGAGGCGCGGCGCGGCCGGCCTTGCCACCCACAGGAGGCCCAGGACGGAGACGGCCGTCAGGACGGCGCCGGCGGCGCCGAAGGCGACCGGCGGCGAGACCAGCGAGAACACGAACCCGAACAGCGACGCGGCGCTCTCGCCCACCCAGACGACGAGGAACCACAGCGAGAAGCTCGCGCCGAGCAGCGCCGCGGGGACCCGCGACTGCACCAGCGACGATGCCGGAGCGTCCACGATCGACCACGCCAGCCCGACGAAGAGCAGCGCCAGGGCGGCGCCGGCGGTGTTGGGGGCCAGCAGGACGGCCATCAGGCCGATCCCGTTGCCGAGCCAGCCGACCATCACCTGGACGGCGTACCGCTGCGTGCGCGAGCGGCTGAGCAGCAGGCCGCCGGCGCCCATCCCGACTCCGGCCGCGGCGTAGAGCAGGCCCACGAACGAGCTGTTGGCGTGCTCGCTCACCGCCAGCACGGGCAGCCCGACGTTGAGGAAGCCGCGGCCCAGCATCGTCGCGACGCCGTAGATCACCAGCGTCGCGGACAGCTGCCGGTCGCGCTTGATCACGGCTCCCGAACGGCGCACGTGGGCAATGCGCGGCGCCAGCCCCTCCGGGCCGCCGGCGCTCTCCGGGGCGCCGCCGCGCTCGTTCCAGCACGGGAGCAGGAGGAGCGCCGCCAGCAGGTAGCCCACGGTGACGATGGCGGCGGTCACGCCGGCGCCGGCGGTGGCCACCAGCCAGCCGCCCGGGAGGGCCGCGATCAGCCAGATCGACTGGCCGACCGCCTGGATCATCGCGTTCGCCTTCAGCAGGTCGGGCGCGACGACGACGCTGGGGATCAGGGCCTGCCGGGCCGGCATGGAGACGACGCGCGCCGTCGACCAGACGACGGCGACGGCCAGGGCGAGGGCCGGCTTGTGCGCGAGCAGCGTCAGCGCCAGCAGGCTGCCGGAGACGCCGCGCAGGAGGGCGGTGACGACCACCACGTGGCCGCGGTGCCAGCGGTCGGCCAGGACGCCCGCGGGAAGGGTCAGGAGGATGAACGGCAGGCCCTGGACCAGCACGGTCACCGCCAGGAGCGCGACCGAGCCGGTTCCCACGTAGACAGACCAGTTGAGCGTGACGAGGAAGACCCCGTCGACGGCGCGCCCCGCCAGGTTGCTCCACACCAGGCTGGCGTAGGGCGAGAGCCGGAAGGGGACGCTTCCCCCCTTCGACGCCCACGGGGTCACGGGAGGAACGGACCGGAGCCTCATCGCGCCACCTCGACGCGGAAACCGCTCATGGCCGCGGCGGGCGCCAGGGCCGGGTTGGCGCCGCTCACGGCCGCACCGCCATTCTTGCCACCCGCACCGCCGGCTGGCCGACCGACACGAGCATCGGGAACTGGCCCAGCTTGCCGCAGGTCAGCGCCATGAACCGCGGCGCGCTCGCGCCGACCATGTCCACGTCGCGGAGCACGCGATCGGCCCTCCCGAACAGCGTGGCCCCACGCACCGGAGCCGTGATCCTGCCGTCCTCCACGAGGCGCGCCTCGCTGACCCGCAGGCGGAAGCTGCCGCTCCCGAAGTCGGTGTCGCCGAGCAGGACCGTCTCGACGAGCAGGCCCCGCCTCGTGGCCCGGATGATCTCGTCCTCACCGTGCGGCCCGGGGGCCACGTAGGTGTTGGACATGCGGGGCAGGACCGGGTGCGCGTAGCCCAGGCGCCGGGCGTGGCCGTTGCTGCTGCCGCCGGCCCGGCGCGCCCAGGCGCGGTCGGTGAGGTAGGCGGCCAGCCGCCCGTCCTCGACCAGCACGGTCGGCCGCGCCGGCTCACCCTCGTCGTCGAACCGCTGGGGCGCGGCTCCCGCGGCCAGCGAGGGGTCGTCGACCAGCGTCAGCAGCGGCGACGCGATCTCCTGGCCCAGGCGGCCTCCGAACGCCGAGCCGGGACGGGCGGCCAGGTCGGCCTCCAGCAGGTGGCCGCACGCCTCGTGGAAGAGCACCCCGCCCCAACCCGGGGCGAAGATGACGGGCAGCTCGCCGGCCGGGGCGGCCACCGCCTCCAGCCGCTCGAGGGCGGCCGCGGCCGCCTCCCGCCCCAGTGCCACGTGGCCGTCGCCGGCCAGCAGCTCCGCGAGCTCGGCGCCGAACCGGCTGCGGTCGGCGCGCCGGACCCGAGCGCCGTCGCGCGCCGTCGCGCGCACGTCGATATCCGCGTACCGCCTGACGTCCTCCGCCGTCCGCCCGTCGGCGTCCACGATCACCACTCGCTGCTCGATCCAGCGGGCCGTGGCCCGCGCGTCGCGGATGCGCGGGTCGACGGCCCGCCCCGCCGCGCTCGACTCGACCGCCAGCCGGCGCGTCGCCTCCCACGCGGCGGCCGGCAGCTCGCGGTCGGGAGCCATCGGGACGTGGCGCAGCTGCCGGCGGCCGTCGCGGTCGAAGCCGGCCGAGCAGCCCGCCTCGCTCGTGCCGGTGATCGAGGTCACCTCGCCGTCGACGGCGACGGCGGTGGCGCTGACGCGTTCCTCGAAGAACGTCTGGTGCCCAGCCCCGGCGAGCGGTCCCACCAGCGCGGCAGCAACCCGCATGTAGTCATGCGGCACTGCACGCAGGACTTCCATTCCGACCTCTTCCTCCTCATGGCGCCGACACGCCGAGTCCCACGCACACTATAGCCAGGTCGTTCCCCAATGGGAGCTCGATTGACTACTAGCCAGGGGTCGGCAGTACAATCGGTTCGAACGATCGGCCGTTGGGATCAGCTGGGAGTCAGAAAGTTACATGGCGCAGCACGTAGATGCAGACGTGTCCGGCGAGCCGCAATCCGTGGCCGAACCGCAGCCATCGGAGACGCTCGATGACCTGGCCGACCTGGAGGACATCGAGTTCCTGCTCGAGGAGATCGAGGACCAGATCGCACCTCTCGCTCGCCGCATGAGGTGACCGCGTCAGCCGGGAGCTGGCGCCTGCTGCCCGACCTGCTCGTCCGCACGACCGGTTTCTCCTGGGACACCCTCGACGCGCTGCGCTGCCCGCGCACGCGAGACGCGGCTCTCACGGTCGTCGCCGCACGCGAGGAGGTCGAGCGGATGGCGGAGGCGGCGCTGCGTGAGCGCCACCCGGGCCGGGCGCTCACGGCGCGGCTGCGCGAGGCCCGCCAGCTCCGCCCCGGCCAGGTGCCCGACGAGGCGTTCGTGGAGGCGTGGAACCGGCGCACCGGCGCCCTGGCGAGTGCCGAGACCGACCTGGAGCGGGACTGGGCCGGGGAGGCGGGCGCGGTCCGGGAGCGCCTGCGCCGCATCGCCAGCGACGAGCGCTTCCTCGCCGCGATCGTGTCGTCCAGCCCGCCCGTGTACCGCGACCTCGCCGGCGGCGCCCAGTGGTCCCCCCAGCTCGAGCGACAGGTGGCCAGCTACCTGCAGCGCCTCTGCGCCAAGAACGAGACGAGCGCCTTCTTCGGGCCCATCAACTACGCGGAGAGCGCCCCCGGCGGCCCGGACGGCGTGACGCTCCGGTGGAGCGGGCCGGCGCTCGTGCGGGCGCGGCGCACGCACGCGGCGGCGTGGCTCGTGAACGCCTGCGCGCGGGCGATCGCGTTCGATCCCGAGATCCTCCCGTGGCTGGTCCTCCGGCCCAAGGCGTTCGCCGGCGGGCGGCCGGGCAGGGCCAGCGGGGGCCGGCGCGAGCAGCTCCTCGCCGAGCTCGACGGGGCGACCTGCGCGGCGCAGGTGGCGCGGCGCCTGGGCTGGGACCTGGAGGAGCTGGGCGCCGTCGCCGGAGAGGCGTGCGAGCACGGACTCGCCACCCACCAGCTGGAGGTCCCGGCCGCCGCCCCGCTGCCGCTGCACGACCTGCTCAGGCGCACCGCCGCCGTCCCGGGCCCGGGCGCCGGCCGTCACCTGAGCCTGCTGGGCCGCCTCATGGAGCTGATGGACCAGTACGGGCCCGCCGGCGCGGCGCGCAGGGACGCGCTCGGCGAGGAGACGCTGGGGCTGGTCGCCGGCACACTGGGCGTGACCCCGCCCGCCCGGAGGGAGCGCTTCTACGCCGACCACCTGCCCCTTCGCGAGGAGTGCGCCGGCGACCTGGCGCTGCGCGTGGGAGGGCGCAGGGCGGAGGAGCTGCTGGAGTGGACGGCGCCCGGGCTGGAGCTGCTGGCGGGGACGGCCGCGCGAGCCCGTCTGGCCGCGCGGCGGCGGGTGGCCAGCCTGCTCGGCCCCGGCAGCGCGCCCCTGTGGCGGGTCGTGGCCCGGCTGCGCGGCGAGGCGGTCCCGCGTGACACCGCCCTCCAGCGGCGCGTCGCCGGCTGGGAGGCGGCCGGGCCGGGCGAGATCGACCTGCGCGGACTGGACCTCCAGGGCCTGGGCTGCCCGGACGGCGAGACCATCCTCGG
>DASYBH010000450.1:0-7485 GCA_036500885.1 Candidatus Dormiibacterota bacterium | reverse complement strand
TCGAGGTGGGGGCGGGCGACGGGCGTGCGTCGGTGCCCTGGCTGCGGCGAGGCGCGCGGCTGACGGCGATCGACGCCTCGGAGCAGATGCTGGCGCGGCTGCGGGCCCGCGCGGCCGCGTTCGGCGTGCCGGTGGAGACGCACCTCGGCGACGCCATCCAGGTCCTGGAGTCGCTCGATCGCGGGTTCGACGTCGTGACCCACGTCTCGATGCTGCACCACGTGCCCCACTACCTCGCGATGCTGGACCGGTCGGCCGCCGCCGTGGCGCCGCATGGCTGCCTGCTCACCTTCCAGGACCCGCTGCGCTACGACCGTCTGCCGCGCCTGCACCGCGCGGCCGACAGAGGTGCGTACTTCGCGTGGCGGCTGGCGCAGGGCAATCTCCGGCAGGGACTGCGAACGCGCATCAGGAGACTGCGCGGCAGGTACGAGGTCGGCGAGCCCGCGGACTACGAGGAGTATCACGTGGTTCGGAACGGTGTCGACTCGGACGCCATCGTGGAACTGCTGGCGGGGTCCTTCGCGAGCGTTCAGGACGTCCGCTACTGGGCGACGCAGGGTGCCCCCTGGCAGTGGCTGGGCGAACGGCTCGGACTGCGCGCATGCTTCGGCATCGTTGCGCTCGACCGCCGCGCCAGGCCGTCATGAGATCGATGGCGGCGCCTGCGCATGGAGCCGGGAGCGACCGGTCCGATCTCACCCGGTCGAACGGTCGCCGTCCGGCAATGGTCGTCATCCCGGCCGCCGGACTGGGCCGCCGCTTCCTCCCGGTGTCGCGGGTGGTGGCCAAGGAGCTGCTCCTGCTGGGTCGCAAGCCGCTCGTCCACCATGCCCTCGACGAGGTCGAGCGGGCCGGGTTCACGTCGGCAACCATCGTGACCTCGCCCTCCAAGCCGGCGCTGCGCTCGTACTTCGACCCCGAGCCGCAGCTCGAGCGTGCGCTGCGGGAGCGCGGCGACCTGGAGACCCTGGCGTGCCTCCGGGAGGCGGCGGCGATCGCCGGCCGGCTCCGGCTTCGCTTCGTCGAGCAGTCCTCGCCGCTCGGGCTGGGCGACGCCGTCCGGCTGGCCGGCGCCAGGCAGACCGGGCCGTTCGCCGTGCTGCTGCCCGACGACGTCATCCCCGGCGCCGATCACTGGCGACGCCTGCTCGACCTCCACGCCGCCACCGGCCGCCCATGCTTCTGTGTCCGTCCCGTGCCCGTCGAGACCGCTCACCGGTTCGGCATCGCCGTCTGCTCGCCCGATGGCGACGGCCGCCTGCGGGTCGAGCGGCTGGTGGAGAAGCCACCGCGAGGGCGTGCGCCGTCGAACCTCTCCGTCCTCGGCCGGTACGTCATCACCGCGGACGTGCTCGGCGCGCTCGAACGCATGTCCCGCGGTCGCGTCCACGGATCTGAGCTGCAGCTCACCGACGCATTCGCCGAGCTGATCGCCCGCTCGCTGCCGGTGCTGGCGGTCCCGTTCGCGGGCGAGCTCTTCGACAACGGGACGCCGGAGGAGTACGCGTCGTCGGCGGCTCGCTATCTCGCCCGCGTCACCGCCGGCGCAGCGCCGGCGTGAGGCGGGCCTCCATGCGCAGCCGCCAGCGTCGGGGGCCGCGGACGATCGTGGCCTCACGCAGCTTCGCCAGGAAGTCGCGCGGGCCCTCGAACTCCCTCACCTCGACGTAGACGGACCCTATCTCGCCCACGGTGTGCGCGTCCGAGCCCGCGCCGGCCGGAACGCCGAGGATCGCGCAGAGGTCGTCAGCCCTGCGGTTCGCCTCGTCGCCGGAGCGGCCGTTGTGGACCTCGACGATGTCGATGTGTGGGGCCAGGCGCTCGATCGCAACCTCACGGAGGGCCCGGCGGCGGGTGTCGTACGGGTGCTGGAGGTACACGAGGCCGCCCTGGGCCTTGATCCGCCGCACCGCCTCGTCCGCCGAGAGGCCGGCCGGGACAGGGCCGTCGAGGAACAGGCCGATGACCTCGCCATCCGTGGTCGTCACCTCCTGCCCGACGACCACGCGGCCGGAACGCTGCCGCCGGAGCCACCGCGCCCCCTCGATGGTGTCGTGGTCGGTGAGGAACACCGGGCTGAGCCCGAGGCTCCGGCACCGCGCCGCCACCTGGGCCGGCTCCACTCCGCAGTCCGGGGACGCGGAGCTGTGGACGTGGATGTCAACCCGGACCACGCCGTCCCGTTCCGTCATCCGCACGTCACCAGTGTGTGTGAGCAGCGCCACGGGCCGCAAAGGCACAGCCGGCGCACGGTGCGCCAGCGCGGGTCGCCGACAGCACCGATTGCGTGATCGTCGTTCGAAACTTGACACACTCGTACGCGCCTCGCATACAGTGTGCGCTGGCCGGGTTTCCACTGGCCATGGAGCATGGACTTGTGGGAGTAACGACGCATTGAGCTCGCTGTTTTCGTCTGCTCGTTCGTTGCGCATCGACCATCGCGACGACGCGCGCCGGAGCGCACGCGTGGCCGGAGGTGACCGATCCTGAACGTCGACGTCACCCCCCTTGCGCGAATGCTCAGGCGGTGGGTCTGGCTGCTCGTCCTCTGTCCAGCACTGGCTGTCGCCGGCGCCGGTCTGGTCACTGTCCTGGTGCCGCCGGTGTACGAGGCGCAGGTGGCCGTGCTGGTCAAGCCGGCGCAGCCGCTGACCGCCACGGATCCGGGTGTCAGCGCACTCACCGCCGACCAGGTCTCGGGCACGTACGCCCAGCTCATGACCGAGCGGCCGATCCTCGAGCAGGTCGCCAGCGACCTCCACCTGCGGGTCCACACCGAGGACCTGGCCAGGCAGATCAAGGTTGCGCCGCAGGCGAACACCACCATCATCGGCCTCGCCGTCGACAGCACCAGCCCGAAGCTGGCCCGCGACGTGGCGAACACGGTCGTCGGTGACTTCATCGCGGAGACCAAGCGCATCCAGCAGCAGCAGACCGACCAGTACACGGCGTACATCCGGGCCCAGATCCAGCAGGTCGAGCAGTCCATCGCCGCCGACCAGTCGGCCGTCGATCAGCTCAACCACGGGGGCAATCTCGGGCCCGCGCAGCAGCCCGAGCTCATCGCGCGGGAGCAGCAGCTGTCGGCCGACCGCACCCAGTACTCGAGCCTCGTCGCCAACCTCTCCGCCATCGAAGCGCAGACGGCGCGGTCGCGGGACAACCTGGTCGTGATCTCGCCGGCGGTCCTGCCCGAGAGGCCCGTCTCGCCGCGGCCCCTGCTCAACGTCGGGCTGGCGCTCGCGGGCGGGCTGGCGCTGGCGATCGGCGCCGCCGTCGTCCTGGAGCGCCTCGACCAGTCCGTGAAGAGCGACGAGCAGCTGGTTGAGCGGACGCGCCTCGTCGCCCTCGGCCACATCCCGTTCGTCGCCCCGGGCAGGGGCAGGGCGGACGAGCTCGTGGTCCTCGCCGATGGCCACTCGCGGGTTGCCGAGGCGTACCGCACGCTGCGGACCAACCTCCTGTTCTCGTCCCTCGACAGGGAGATCCGAACCATCGTGGTGACGTCGTCGGTCCCGCACGAGGGCAAGTCGCGCACGGCGGCCAACCTGGCGTGCGTGCTCGCCCAGGCCGGCCATTCGACAGTGCTCGTGGACGCCGACTTCCGTCGCCCGATGCAGCATCGGATCTTCGGACGCATCCGCAACCTCGGGCTGTCCAACCTCATGCTGCGGGACGTCCCCGAGGAGGAGCTGGTGTGGCAGGTGGAGAGGGTGCCCAACCTGAGCCTTGTCGCGTCCGGGCCAACACCTCCCAATCCCTCGGACCTGCTGGGCTCGGCGCAGCTCAGGTCGCTGCTGGCAGCGTTTCGGGAACGACACCGGTACGTCGTCATCGACACGCCGCCTGTCAACGCCGTGACTGACCCGACGGTGATCGCCGCACACGCGGACGCAACCATCCTCGTGATAGAGCAGGGCGTCACCACCTTTCCCGCGGTGCTGCGAGCCAGCCAGGCGCTGACGCGCGTGGGCGCCAACGTCATCGGCGCCGTGGTCAACAAGCTTCGCAGTGAGAGCCCGGGGTACTACTACTACCACTACGACGGTTACCACAACGATCAGAGTGGCTCGAACGGTCGGACGCCCGCGCCCTCGGGCGAAACGGTCGGTGGTCCGGTCTCCAGCGGACAGGCCCGGTGACGGAGGCTCACCCGGCGCCGCCAACTCCCCCCCTGACCCGCCGGGGGGTCAGGGGGGGCAAATCGTCTTCCTTACCTTCCTCCCCTCGTCTGCAGGGGGAGAGGTAAGGACAGGCTGGAACTGCAGTGTCAGAAGTCGCGCCGCGAGACATCGAGGCCGTAGCGCCGCGGGCCCGCGTCAGCCTGCGGTACGGCATCTGGCTGGACGTGTTCCTCGACACGCTGGTCATGTCCGTCGTCTGGCTCCGCGCCGGCAGCCCGGCCACGTGCCTCGCATGCCTGTGTCTGTGGCACGTGGCCGCGGGCTTCGCCGTGCTCTACTCGGGTGCTCTCGGGCCAGGCTTCTTCGCGCGGGCGGCAGCGCTGGCCCGCGGGCTGGTCTTCTGGGTGCTGCTGGAGTCCGCCCTCGCGCACGTGGTGCCGGCGCTCGGCGTGGAGCGGCAGTGGCTGGCCAGGTATGCCGCCGAGTCGGCGGCTGCGCTGCTCGCGCTGCGCGTCTGGCACCGGCTGCTGCTGGAGACCGGGCTGGTCGCGGCCCGGACCCGCCGGTTGCTGGTCGTCGGCGACGGCGAGCGCGCGCGATCCGTGGCGGGCCTGATCGTTCGCAACTATGGCTGGCTCGGCCTCGCCGTGGCCGGCCACGTCTCCCCGAGCGGTCTGCGGACCGGCCAGGGACGGGTGGAGAAGCTGCTCGAGCAGGTGCGGTGGCACGGCGCCAACGAGATCCTCGTCGTCGCGGAGGACTGCGGCGACGAGCTGGCCGGCGCCATCGTGGCCGAGCTGCGCTGGCGCGGGGTCCGGGTCGGCCTCGTCCCGAAGATCGATCCGCTCGGTCCCATCCGCACGTCGGCGGAGATCGTTGCCGGGCTCCTCGTCCTGAACGTGACGACGACCGCCCTGACCGCCGCCCAGCGCCTGGTCAAGCGGCTGGTCGACCTGGTCGTCGCGTCCGCGCTGCTCCTGGTGCTGGCGCTGCCGATGCTGGTCATCGCGCTGGCCGTCAGGCTGGACTCGCCGGGGCCGGCGCTCTTCGCCCAGGTTCGCATCGGCGAGGGCGGCCGCCCGTTCCGGGTCCTGAAGTTCCGAACGATGCGGCAGGACGCGGACGACCACCTCCACGCGGTCGTGCGGATCGTCGATGGCAAGGTCGTGCACAAGTTCCCCGACGATCCGCGCGTCACCCGTGCCGGCCGCTGGCTGCGGGCGACCAGCCTCGACGAGCTGCCGCAGCTCGTCAACGTCCTGCGGGGCGAGATGAGCCTGGTGGGCCCGCGGCCCGAGCTGCCCTGGATCGTCGAGCGGTACGAGCCGTGGCAGTTCGCGAGGCTGGCCGTGCCGCCCGGCATCACCGGCTGGTGGCAGCTCAACGGGCGCAGCGAGCGGCCGATGCACCTGAACACCGACTACGACCTCTTCTACATCGAGCGCTACTCGCTGCTGCTGGACCTGAGGCTCCTCGTGCGAACGCTGCTCGTCCCGTTCTACCGCAGAGGTGCGTTTTGAGACCGATCCAGCCGGAGACCGCCGCTTCCACCACCTACGTGCGCGCGGTGTTCGACACCTACGCATCCGTCACGGGCCTCGACCGGCCGCTTCAGTCGAAGTACGACACGCTGGCTTGCAACTTCCGACCGCTGCTCGCCGAATTGCCGGACGACGCGCGTGTGCTCGATATCGGATCGGGTCAGGGCGAGCTGTTGATGCTGTGTCGTCAACTCGGCATCGCCGCGGAGGGCGTGGACGTGAGCGCGGAGCTGGTCGAAGCCAACGTTCGCCGGGGCCTCCGGGTCACGTGCATCGACCGTCTGCAGGACTACCTGGCGGCGTGCGCGAACGAGTGGGACGCCGTCTTCATGATCGACGTGCTCGAGCATTTCGCCAAGGCGGAGGCGTTCGAGATCCTCGGTCTTCTCCGTGCCCGCGCATTGAAGCGGGGTGGCGTGTTGGTCGTGCAGGTCCCGAACATGGCGAGCCCGTTCGCCACGCTCAACCTGTACCACGACATCACCCACGAGTGGTCGTACACGCCAACCAGCATCGCGCAGATCCTGCGCGTCGTCGGCTTCGCCAACGTGAGGGTCCGTCCGGCGAACTACCCCATGAAGGGTCTGAGCGTCCCTCGGGCCGCCGTCCGAAAGATCGTCTACCTGCTGCTGCGCGCGCTCCTGGTCGTCGACCAGCCCAATCGGACGTCGATCCTGACGCCGAACCTGATCGCGGTGGCCGCGCGCGATGACACCTGAGCGGCCGGTCTGCCCTCGTGGTTGGCGGAGCCGGGCCCTGAGACGGGCGATGGCCTTCCGAAACGGGACGAGCGTCGGTCGGTCGTGTGGCTCACTCGCTGGGCGCTTTCCACGCCTGCATCAGGTAGCGCTCCACTCGCACGACTCTCAGTCGATGTGAGTGCAGGGCACGCCTCAACCGCCGTTGGTCGAGGCGGGCCACCCGATTGCCGGCCGGCTCTTGCTCCAGCGCCAGGCCCAGGCGAACCGAGAGCCTGGTGAGCGCACCCTCCGCCGGCTCCGAGACCGACACGGCGCGCCGGGCGACCCTCACCATCTCCGTCAGACCCCGGTACGGGTCGACGATGTGGCGCAGGCCGTCGTGGACGTAGACGAGGTCGACAGATCCGTCGCTGAACGGCAGCTGCTCGATGTCGGCCACAATTGGCGTGATCGGCACGTCGAACCGAATGGCCCTCGCGCGGGCCCGCCGGGCGGACGCCAGCGACAGGTCCGAGCAGACGACGCTGGCGCCGCACCGAGCCAGGAACTCCGCGTCCATGCCGGCCCCGCCACAGACCGTGAGGGGCGGTGCCGCCCGCCGGGGCGGCCCTCACGCCTTCGACGCTGCGCGCGAACTTGTCCCGCATGAGCCACTGGTAAAGCGCCGGCGTGCCGTGCGGCCTCGAGATCTCGTACTCCTCGTCGGCCGCATCGCTCGCGTAGAACTCGACCTGCCGTCGCTTGTGCTCGACGAGCTCGCCATCCGGGATCAGCACCGGGATGCCGTCGACGATCGGGAACGAGCGGCGGCACCGGCGACAGCAGCAGCGTTCGGCGTCCCACTCCAGCGAGCCATGGCACGCCGGGCACACGATGAGCTCTCTCACATCCAGCGCCCACTGCCACTGATGGAGGCGCACAGCGAATGCGTCACAGCCATGTCGGACCGCATTATAGGCGCAGACCTTGCCGATCTGACCGGTTCTCGTTCGCACCCTCGTTCAGGGTTTGACAGCCCGCCTCGAGCCATGTCATAGATTGGGCGGACCGGCGAGCGTAGACGCCGGCAGCATGGACTTGTTGGGGACGGCGCCTTGAGAACAGTATCGTCGACTG
>DASYBH010000449.1:0-7859 GCA_036500885.1 Candidatus Dormiibacterota bacterium | reverse complement strand
AGTCCGCCGCCGAGGAGCCGGGGAACCTGGAAGCGCCGGCACGTGGGTAGGCTACTGGAGTTCGCGCGCTACCAGCTCCAGATCAGGGTCAGCAGCACCATCAGCGAGGACGAGCTGGACCGGCTGTGCGTCGCGGTCGAGACGCTGATGGAGGACACTGTCAACGAGATGACCACCAAACTCAAGGAGCTGGAGCCGACGTTCCAGCTGGACCTGTCGTGGTGACCGTCTCGGAGGACTGACTGTGGCAGGTGGAGTGGCGGAGGGACTGTTGGCTGGTGATCCCGGCATCCCCGGAGAGGTTGCGGTCCTCGTCCAGTCGTTGACGCGGGTAGAGGGCGTCCTGGCGGTGGCCCTGGGAGGCTCGCGAGCGCGGGGACGTGCCACTCCAGACTCGGACTTCGACCTCGTTCTCCTCTACAACGGGCACCGCCCTCTCGACACCGCCGCGGTACGCGCGGCTGTAGCGTTGGCGGACGACGATCACAATCCGGACGCGGCCACCGAGATCGGTGGGTGGGGTCCGTGGATCAACGGCGGCGCCTGGCTCCACTGCGCCGGCGCCAAGGTCGATATCCTCTATCGGGATACGCTGCTCGTCGAGCAGACCATCGCCAACTGTCGAGCCGGCCGGGTGCGCACGGAGTATCAGGAGGGTCACCCGTACGCTTTCCACAGCCACATGCTTGCGGGCGAGGCCCATTACAACCGTCCGCTCTGGGACCCTGATGGCATTGTGAGCCGCCTGCGCGCTGAAACGAACCCCTATCCGGACGCGCTCGCGCACGCCATAGTGAATCGCTTCCTGCCCGAGGCAGAGTTCACGCGCACCCTCATAGCCCAGCAGGCATCGAGGGTCGACGCCTATTACTCGGCTGGACTGCACTTCCGGCTCATCAGCTGTCTCGTGCAGACGATATTTGCGGCAAATCGCGCCTACTTCCTCAACGAGAAGGGATCCCTGCGCGAGCTCATGGATCTCAGGTGGACGCCCGCGGAGTTCATGGCGCGTGCGGATGCCCTGATCCGCGGCCATCTCGAACGCCGGCTCGATGCAATAGGTGACCTCGTGTCCGAGACACGGGCGATCGTCGCAGACCTGGCCATGCCGCCGATGTGAACGTCGGGGCCGGCTCGGTAGCGGCGCTTGCGACGACCGTATAGTCCGCCACCGCCTGAGCAGGGCACCGGACCGCGAGAGCATGGGGCGCTGGTAAGGAACGCGTCACCTGCTGCCCGCGGCTGGGGGGATCATCCATCCCGCGCGCCGTCCGGCACCGCGGCGACCAGACCGGCGCCAAGGAGCCCCGCGGCCAGTATCGCCGCCGTGATGTCGCCGGCGCCGAGCGCCGGCCACGTCCACTCCGTCACGTTCCGTTCGTCGATGGCACCCCCGCACAGGACCAGGTAAACCAATGGCGGCAGCCAGCTCTGACCGGCGCCCATGATGCGAGCCGCGAGCAGTGACAGGCCCGCCAGGCCAATGAGGTTCCGGGCCAGGATCCACGGCGCGCCGGGCAGGCTCCAGCCTGCTGCGACGAGGCTCAGCCCCGCACCCGCCAGGAGAAGGAGGCCCGCCAGGTGCGGGAGGCGAAGCATGGGCAGGCGGTGCCCGATGGCGGTCTCGACCTCACCGAAGGGCGAGCGTGCGCCGGCGGCCACGATCGCGGCCACCGCAAGCGGCCCCGCCATCGGGAGCAGCGCGGTCGTGAGGTTGCGGCCTCCGCCGCCAAGTCGCCACCACAGCCAGCAGGCAGCGATGACGGTCGCGAGCAGGGCGGCGGCCGGCCCAGCCGAGCGCGAGCGCAGATACAGCGTCGCCAACCTCACTCCCCCCCTCATCTGCCGGGGGGTCAGGGGGGGCAAGTCGTTCTTCCCTTTCGTCATGGCATCTGCCCCAGGGGGACCTGACCGCGCTGCAGCGCGGCGTAGTTGGCGGCCAGCCAGGCGCGTCGCTCGGATGCGGGCAGCGCGGCGAAGCGGTGCTCCGCGTTCACGACGGCGTGCGTGCTCAGCCTCAGGTCGTCGAACGGCTCACCCGACTGCTGGAGCAGGTACAGCGCGATCGCCTGCTGGGCCGGCGTCAGCCCGCGGCTGGAGGACACCGAGGCGTCGGACACCAGGCCGAGCGCGATCTGGGTCGCCACGAAGGGATCGGGGGCCCCGTGCAGCGTCTCAGCCGGCAGGATGAGCACGCCGTCGTCGACACCTGCCCCGGATGGTCGCTGCTCGGCGCGTGTCGGGGCGCCCGGCAGGCCCGCGACCGGGGCGATCAGCCTGGTTACCAACCCGTCGAGCTGTTCCAGCTCCCCTGAGTAGGCGGGATGGACGCAGACCGGCACCGTGCCCTGGTGGCAGACCGGCGTGTAAGGGACCGCGCTGTCGCTCGCCGGGTTGTGCAGCAGCGGGACCACCACCCCCTGGGCATCGGTTGTGCTGGTGGCGATCAGGGCCGCGCTGAGCGCGGCCAGCAGGCCACCGCCGGCCGCCAGCGCGACACCCGTGCGGCGGCTGGCGCGCACCACGAGCACGCCAACCGACAGCACGGCCAGCCCGAAGAGCCAGGTGGCCTGTACCTCACCCAGGTCGGGTCGCACCCGGTACCAGGCCGACGCGCTCAGGCCGATGCTGGGGTAGGCGAATGACAGGTAGCCGAGCGGGTTGTGACGTTGTGTCGCCGCTGTCATCGCGGCGGCATCGAGGCCGAACACGGCCACCGCGACCAGGGGCGCGGTGAAGCGGCTCGGCAGCAGATCGCCGATGGCGAAGCCGGCCGCGGTGCACGCCGCGAGCGCCGCCAACCCGACGAGAGGCGGGCCTGCCACCGGGCCACCCCAGGTGGCCTGCAGGGCCGTCACGGCGAGGATCACCGCGGCCGTGGCCGCGTAGACCACCAGCGCCCACGTGATCGTCGCTCCGCACGCCGCCAGCTTGCGAGCCCACGATGGCCGGGCCGTGGTCCCGAGCAGCTCCTCGAGCCCGCGTCGGCGCTCGCGCGAGGCCACCCACGCCGCCAGGCCGGCGACGAACGGACCGAGCCCCTGGAGCGAGCTCTGCAGGTCCGTGCTCCGGTCGGTCCAGAGCGCGACCGGGGTCAGGTGCTGAGCGATCGGGGACAGCGCCAGAATGGCCGGCATCAGGACCAGCAGCCACAGTGCGGGGCTGCGGCGCACCTCGATTCGCAGCAGCGCAGCGCTCACCGGACCTCCTCCGCCAGGACGGCGCTGTAACCCCGCTCCAGCGGGGCGTCGCCGACGCCGTGCGCCTCGCCGCGCACCGCCAGCTCGGCGGGGGTGCCACGGAACACGATCCGCCCGTCGCGCATCAGCCCGACCTCGGCGCAGGCCGTGCCGACATCCTCCACGAGGTGCGTGCTGACGACGACTGTGGCTCGGCGCCCGATGTCCCGCAGGAGCGCCCGGAAGCTCACCCGCTGCTCAGGGTCCAGCCCCGCCGTGGGCTCATCCAGCAGGAGCAGGTCGGGCTCGTTGACGATCGCCTGCGCCAGGCCCGCTCGGCGCAGCATGCCGCCAGACAGCGTTCTGAGCTTGGCGGTCGCCCGCTCGGCCAGGCCCACCCGCTCGATCGCGCCGGCAGCGTCAGCCCGCGCGCGTCGTTCAGGTACCTCCTTCAGCAGCGCGAAGTACTCGACGAACTCGAAGACCGTGAACCCGGGATAGAAGCCCAGGCTCTGCGGGAGGTAGCCGAGCCGGCGCCTGATCTCGCGGCGCTCAACTGGGTCGGCAGGGTCGCGGCCCAGGAGCCGGACACGACCGGCGCTGGGCGCCAGCACGGTGGCCAGCGTGCGCAGCAGGGTGGTCTTGCCCGCGCCGTTGGGGCCGAGCAGCCCGAACACGCCGGCACCCAGGCTCAGGTCCACCTCCACCAGGGCGTTCACCGAGCGGAACCGGCGGGTCAGGCCGGTCACCTCGACGTTCATCGTCATGCCCTCCAACTCAGTCATGGGCCGCCGGCAGCTGGCGGCTGGCGCGGACGGCCACCACGACGCCGGCGATGGCGATCAGGACGTATGCGGGCACCAGCCAGCCCTCGGTCGTGGCGGCGTCGAGGTGACCCGTGCTTCCGGTCGACGCCAGGACGGTCGCGCACCAGGCGGCGAGGCCGGCCGAGACACCCACCGCGGCGGACCGCGATACGGTCGCGACCGCCAGCGCCAGCCCGCAGACGGCGGTCATGGGCACCAGCCAGCCGAGGGCGACACCAGACGCTCCTGAAGCGACCATCGCGGCCCCGAGGCCGAGGGCGGAGTTGAGCGCGAAGACCGCCAGTGCCCGCGCCAGCAGCACCATCTGGCCCGAGACGGGCATCGAGCGGCTGAGCTCGAAGACCCCGTCGGCGCCCGGTCCGTAGGCGTATGCGATGCCGGCGCCGGCCAGGGCCGGGGCCAGCACCGCAACCAGCGGCGCCCCGGTGCCTCGCTCGAACACCGCACCGGCAACGAAGATGGCAGCGGTGGCGGCCACATAGGCTCGGAGCAGCGACGGCGTCGTGACCAGCGCCCGCGCCAGCCCGGGCGAGCCCAGGAGGCTCGACGCCAGACGCTCGACCGGCCCGCGCGGCCGGCTCCAGGTTCGGCCGGCAACCTCCAGCCAGACGCGGCCCAGGTCCACGTCGGGCGGCGGCTGAGCTCCCGCCCGGCAGGCGGCGCAGCCCGCCACGTGCAGCGGATCGTCAGGGTGCGTGATCATCCCTCCTCCTGACCCAGCGCCGCGCGCAGCAGGCGACGCACTCGGTGCGCACGGCTCCGTACCGTTCCCTCGGGGATGCCGAGGCGCGCGGCGACCTCGGCCACCGGCCGGTCCTCGACGAGCAGCAGCTTCGCCAGCTCGCGGTGGTCCACGCCCGCGGTACCGAGCACCGCGAACGCCCGCTCCAGCTCGTCGGCTCCGACGACGAGGTCGCCCGGATCACGGGCGGGTGGCACGGGCACTCCCCCCGCCTGCCTGGCCTGGACCCGCACCCAGAGTGCCGCCTGCCGGCGCGCGATGCCCCAGATCCAGGCGCCAGAACGGCCCGCCGGCCGATAGCGGCAGGCACCGCGCCAGACCGCGACGAAGGTCTCCTGCATCACGTCCTCGACCACCCAGGCCGGTAGCGCCCGGCGAAGCCGTACGGCCAACCACGGCGCATGGCGATCGAAGAGGTCGCGCAGCGCCGCATGATCGCCCGCGGCCACCCTTGCCATGAGGTCGTCGTCGTCCATCAACCCTCTATTGCCTGGGTGATGGCTTTCGTTCACGGTGGCGCACGCCTGCGGCCGCTCGTCGTCAGTGTGAGCTTGGTCCTGTTCGAGTCCAGCTTGGAAGAAGCGCTACAGCACCTCGGGCGTCCGCGCGATGCTCGCCCGGTACGCCGAAAAGGCCGGGCCACATCAGCGCACGCGGGCTCCGCGTCTCACCTCCGGAACACCCAGATCGTCGTTGGCAGGCCGAGCAGGCGGATCGGGTGCCGGGAATGCACCAGCGCCGCGCGAGGCCGCAGGATCGCCGCCTCGAAGGCCCGCGAGCGCGGATGCAGCAGCACGATCGGGCCTCCGCCGGCGACCACGCGCTCGAGCTCCGCGAACATCGAGCGCAGCCAGCGCGTCGCATCGGGCGCGAGCGCATGCTGGCGGCCGAAGGGCGGGTTGCTCACCACCGCGCCGGCCGCGCCCGCTCGCAGGGGCAGCGCCGCCGCGTCGGCGCGGAGCAGGAGCGCGCCCCGCGGCAGGTTGGCGCGCGCGGCGGCCAGCGCCTCCGCGGCCACGTCCATGCCGATCACGGTGTGGCCGGCGTCCAGCGCCTCGCGCAGGATGGTGCCCGAGCCGCAGCAGGGGTCCAGGAGCGGTCCCCGCGCCGAGCCGGCCAGCCGGAGCATCGCCGCGGCCACCACGGGTCGCAGCGCCCCCGGTCGCTCGACCTCGCGGCCGGCCCGCTGTCGCATCCGGCGGTCGCTGAGCCGCAGCCCCAACCGCAGCCGGCGCGGGCGTGTCTGGAGCGCCCACAGCTCCACGGGCGCCGGGTCGGCGGGCCGCCACCGCGGGCGCTCGCGCAGCACGGCGCGGGTGAGCTCGTCGCGCAGGTCGGTGCGGAGGAAGCCCTGCTCCGAACGCATGCGCGCCACCACGCGAAAACCGGGCCGCGGGCCGAGCCGGCCCAGCCGGGGCCCGGAGGCGGGCAGGGCCTCGTCGTAGCGCCGTGCGCTCCACAGCTGGCCGGCCAGCCGGGGCAGCGGGAGCGCGGGATCGCCGGTGCCCAGCTCGACGAACAGGTCCTCGCTCAGCCGGGTCTCGACCGGCTCGGTGGCGCGCGTGGTGAACGGGACCACGTCGCTGCGGCCGTCGTGCTCCACGTCGCCAACCGCGCCGGCGCCGACCTGCTCGGCCAGCTCGTCGCGCAGGAGACCTCCCAGCCCCGGGAGCGTCAGTGCGAAGAAGCGCAAGGCATCGACTCCGTTACCCGCACCTGAGCGGGACGTTGGGTGACACGAATGGCGGACTACCATACGCGCCGGTGGCCGGCGCGAAACCCCCCTTCGAGGACCTCTACCGAGACTACTTGGGCAGGGTCTATGCCTTCCTTCGCTCACAGCTCGGCAGCGCCGTCGACGCGGAGGACGTCACGTCCCAGGTCTTCGTGAAGGCGTACGAGGCGTACGCGCGGTACGAGCCCCGCCATGCGACGCCGTCCGCATGGCTGTTCCAGATCGCGCGCAACGCGGCGCTCGACCACCACCGGCGATCGGGCCGGCGGCAGAGGATGGAGCGAGCCCTGGCCCGCGAGCCGGAACCGCAGGCCGACCCGGGGGTCATGGCGCAGGAGCGCATCGCCTACCGTGAGCTCATGCACGCCGTGGCCGGGCTGCCAGAGCGGCAGCGCGAGGTGATCGGGCTCCGCCACTCGGGGCTCACCTTCCTGGAGGTCGGCCAGCTGATGAGCTGCAGCGAGGACGCGGCGAAGATGCTGTACCACCGCGCGCTGAGGGCGCTCCGGGCGACCGTGCCGGAGACGAACCCATGAGCGAGTCCGACGAGGCCCGCCTGCAAGAGCTCGAGCGGCAGCTCGACGCGGCGTTCGCGACCACGCGCCCTCCGCGAGGGTTCGAGGACCAGCTGTGGTCACGGCTGGAGGCTCGCCGGCCCCGCCGGCGCCTCGGCTGGCCGCGGGACTTCCCGTGGGCGATGGCGGGGAGCCTGGCGGTCCTGCTGGTGATCGGGCTCGTCGCGGTGACGCTGGCGAGGTCCGCCGGTGGGCGCGGTGGCGGCGCCGCGACGAGCCAGCCGACCACCGCCCGGTCCAGCACGGTGGCCGGCGGTGCGGCCGCGCCCGGCCCGCTGGCGGAGGGCGCCCTGCCCTTCGGCCGTCTGCCGGCGCCCGCGAGGGCCGGCCTGGTGCAGGTGGTCTCGGACGGCGCTCTCTCGCCGCTGCCAGCCGGGAGCGTGCGGCTGGTCCCCGCGGCGATGACCCCACCCCAGTCCGGTCCCACCCTGCCCGTCTACCGGTACGACCCGGCCACCGGACCGGCCGCCGGGTCGGTGCTGGAGCCGGGTTCCCTGCCGCCCGGCCTGGAGACGGCCGGCTATCCGGCGCAGCCGCCCGGCAACGCGATCTCCGATGCGGCGGCGCGGGCGGCCGCGACCAATCCCGCCACCCAGCAGGGGGAGGTGACGCTGACGCAAGCCCGGCTGGTGTACGTCGCGGTCGTCGCGGACGGGCGGGGCTACCTGGAGCCGGCCTACCTGTTCACCGGCACTGAGCAGGCCGGCGGGACGACCGTCCCGGCGCAGATCCTCCTCACAGCTCTCTCGATCTCCGTAGTGCGATGAGCGGCGACGCCGTCCGGCGCGATGCCGCCCGTGT
>DASYBH010000448.1:0-7181 GCA_036500885.1 Candidatus Dormiibacterota bacterium | reverse complement strand
ACCCGTACGACGCGCGTGGCGGCCGGCAGCCATCTCTGAAGGACAACGCCCGCGAGGTCAGCGCGAGGCTTTCCGGCGAGATCGCCGCCAGGGTGGCCGCCGCCGGTGTGAGGGTGATCGAGTCCCGGCTCACCCGCCTGGCCTACGCCCCCGAGGTGGCGCAGTCGATGCTGCGGAGTCAGCAGGCGGAGGCCGTGGTCGCCGCCCGTCAGCGGATCGTGGAGGGCGCCGTCGGCATGGTGGAGATGGCGCTCGCGCGGCTGGACGAGCAGGACGTGGTGGTGCTGGACGACGAGCGCAGAGCAACGATGGTGTCCAACCTGCTCCTCGTCCTGTGCAGCGACCAGGCGCTGCAGCCGGTCGTCAACGTCGGGTCGCTGTACGGGTGACGGTACCCCAGGCGCGCTGATGACCAAGCGGAAGAGCGTCCTGGTGAGACTGGATCCCGCCGTTCACGACGCGCTGGCGAAGTGGGCGGCGGACGAGCTTCGCAGCAGCAACGCCCAGATCGAGTTCGTGCTGCGCCGCGCGCTGGCCGACGCCGGGCGACTGCCTGACGAGGCCGGCCGGCGGGCTCATGCGCACCATACCGCCAGGACGATCGAGAAAGCCGGGTAGTCCTGCGCCACACGAAGCGCGGATCAGCGGCTGCTCCACCGCATAGGCGGCGAGTCGATGGCCCCGCCTGAATTCGATCTTGGCGGCTGAACCGACCTCCCTAGGTGGGATCGGCGCACCGACCCGGTCTTGGGCGGCACCGAGGGTCGCCCTAACGGCGCCACAGGTGAGCACATGGCGAACGCGATCATGTTTGAGAGGGGTGTGGAGCGACGCGGTCACACCTGACGCCGGCGCGGTGAGCTGTCCGAAGCCGCGATGAGCCGCGCCTCGTCCTCTGGGGACAGCTGGCGCTCCAGCGGCGGCTCGCCCCGCGCGCGGTCCCAGGCGAGCACGTCCGCCGCGGTGACGTCGAGCGGGGTGGCGGGCATGCCGGCGGCCCTGGCCCGCGTTCCGCTGCGCTGCTGGGTGGGCCACATGGGCTCGGGACGCATGAGCGGGAAGAAGGGCGGCACGGCCTCGGCCGGCACCGGCACGATCACGACCTCGGTGCCCGCCACCCGTGCACAGGTCTCGATCAGCCCGGCCATGGTGGTCGGCTCCGCCGGGCCGACCGCGTTAAAGGCGCCGGGCCGGTCGTCGAGCAGCAGCTGCACCACGAGACGGGCCAGGTCGCGCGAGTCGATCAGCTGGACCGGCTGCTCCGGGCGGCCGGGCAGGGCCACGCTGCCGCCCCGCGCAGCCCGCCGCACCCAGTACGTGAGCCCGACCTGTGGGTCGTGCGGGCCGGCCACCTTCCCGGGCCGGACGATCGTCGCCCGCGGGCCGTACCGGGCCAGCACGTCGTCCTCGCAGGCGACCTTCAGTGGCCCGTAGGTATCCTCGTCGAGTTCCTCGGTGTGGCGAACCGGCGGCCGGCGGGGCGCGTCCTCATCCGCGCCCGGTCCCATACCTGCGCGCGAGTACACCGCGTTGCTGGAGATGAGCAGATAGCGGCCGATCCGGTCGCCCAGCGTGTTCATCGCCTGGCCGACGTGCCGCGGCACGAACGCGGTGACGTCGACGACCGTGTCCCAGCTGCCCGCTCGCAGTGCCTCGTAGTTGCCGGTGTCGCGGTCGCCGAGGCGCCTCGGGACGTCGGGGAACAGGTCGGCGCCCGTCCTGCCTCGGCCGAACAGGGTGACGTCAACGCCGTGACGCAGCGCGTCCTCCACGATCGCGCGACCGACGAACCGGGTGCCGCCGAGCACAAGCATCTGCACGAAGCAAAGGGTAGGGGCGGGTCATGGTGCGCGCGACGTGCCACCGCGTCGCCAGTTCGTCGCGAGTTCGACCCGACCCACGGAAACGTCAGGAGCGCCTATCAGGGTGGACCGGTCCAGTCGCCCGACCTGGAATGGACGATGCGACCCGTGACGCACGGCACCTGATGCGGCGCCAGCCCGGCGCGGGCTGGCGCCGGCCGGAGGTGCCTAGTGGACGTTCACCGAGAACGAGTTGGTGGCCAGGCCGGTGCCCCCCTTCCACATCTCGAACCCGGCCTCGACGTCGATCAGGAAGCACGACCGGGACAGCTGGCCGCGGCCGACCGCGTCCTGGGCCAGCGCTCCGACGTCCAGGCCGCCCACCGACGTCGTGCCGCTCGTCATCGTGTAGGAGACCGTGTTGCCCCACGACTGCTGGCCGGACCAGACGTCGTAGCCGCGGCCGGCCACGCTGACGCCGGAGGCGATGCGGGACCCGAACGGCTGGACTGGGCCGTTGTGGTTGAGCCAGACCATCAGCTCGGTGCAGTTGGGCTGGCCGCCGGTCGTCGCCGTCCGGTTGAACCAGACGTCGTACGCCACGTCATACGCGTTGCTGCCGCCGGGCTGGCTGGTGCTCCAGCTCGTGGTCACCCGGCCCGACGTCAGGTTCGACACCTGGATCGGCGTGGACGTCAGGCCGCCCGAGCTGCAGTGGCCCCAGTGGCAGCCCTGGTAGATCGACGCGTAGCCGCCGGGCGCGCCGTTGGTCGCGTTGTTGATCGCGGAGTTCGCGACCCTGAAGTCCGTGCCGCCGTCCGTGGTGATGCACTCCGAGGCGCTGGAGCCCCACTCGTTGTTCTGGACCACGTAGGCGCCGCCGCCCGCCGGCGCCGTCTGCAGCTGGCAGAGCGTGGTGGTGGCCGCCTCGGCGGCGGTGGTCCCGGTGATCACCGCCCCGGCCCCGGCGACCGTCATCGCCAGGGCGGTCGCCAGCGTGAGGGCGCGCTCGTACCTGATCATTCGACCTCCTCTTTCCTTCTCCTACCGGTGAGAGCGATTGCTCATCACTTTATCGAGTGAACTGGGAAGTCGGGCATTTCGAACGTGCAATCGCTCCCATCAAACCCGGGCGAGGCCGGCTCGTGCAGCCCGGCATCGGGATTCGTGCCGCCGATCCCTCATGCCTGCCGGCTCCTCCACGCCGCCATGGCCTCGCGCAGCCGCTCCCCGAGGCGCTGACCCTCGGCGCGGAGCCTGGTCGCGGCCTGGACGTCCCGGCCATCGACCGCGTCCTGGCGACGGCGCTCGATGTCCCGGATCGACCGGATCAGGGTCTTGATCTGACGATCGTCGTCCATGGCCATGCGCACGTGCTCATGGCTCACCACCTGCGCGCCCTCCGCCCAGGCCAGGTCGGCAGCGTCGTCGAGCACCACCGGGTCGACATTTGCCGGCCGTGGCAGCCGGACCGTCGAGACTTCACCGCTCTCGCCGAGCAGCCGCTCCACCTGCGCCCGCACCGAGTCGTGGTCGGCGCCGAGTGCGCGCAGCACGTGCACGGCGACGCTCTTGCCCTCGGCGAGCAGCCCCAGGAGCAGGTGCTCGGTGCCGATGGCGCGCTGGCCCATCTCGTCCGCGACCTGGGATGCCAGCTCGCACACCTTCTTCACGCTCTCGGTGCTGATGGGCCGCTGCGCCTGGGCCTCCGGCAGCGCCTCCCGCACCACGCCCGCCAGCTCGGATCGCACGGCTTCGTGGGTCACGCCCAGGCTCGCCAGCGCCCGCGCGGCCAGGCACTCTCCCCGCAGGAGGCCCAACAGCAGGTGCTCGGCGCCGTGGTAGCCCGCACCCTGCCGCTCTGCCTCCTCCACACTGAAGCCCAGCGCTCGCGTGGCGTGCTCGGTGAACCGGTCGACTGGATTCATCGGAGAACCTCCGTACGCCGCCGGCGGAGACGCCAGCCCCGGCTTCCGCAGGCGCCCACGAGCGGTCACGTAGGACTCGCCGGTCTTGCGCATGCGTGCGCGAACGAGGCGTTTGAAGTCCCGTTCACGGGTCACGGCCGTCTCCTCCTCGGCTGACCGAGCGTCCGCCCCCCAGCGACGGCCGCACGGCCGAAGAGACGACAGCAGCGGCCCGAGAGTGTGCCTCCCTTTGCCTCGGTGGAGCCCGGCTGGGGCTGGGCGGTCGAGGTAGGGCGCGGGCTGGCGCCTGCCCGTAGTCTGCCCAGGGAGGACACGACCCGTCAAGCCGTCGCCGCGTTCGAACGCTGGCTCGGCGAAACCAGCCAGGGAGACTTCCGGCAGCTCGTCCGGGAGTCGCTCGGCCAGCTGAAGGCGATTACCGCGGCGAGCGATCGGCCGGCGTCGTAGTGCCGCGGGAGCGGGACCTGACCAGGTCATGGAGCTGACGCTCGCGCGGACGGTCTGAGTCAGGCGCCCGCGCGGGGCGAGGGCAGGAGCGGCTCGGCCCGCTGGCGCTCGTCGGCGCCTGGCCCGGGCCTGACCAGCAGCTCGCCGTGGTCGATGACCCCGCCGCAGTGTGTGCAGCGCAGCTCGGGGTGGGCGTCGTGGCCGCAGGCGGCGTGCACGAGGACCCGGGGCGGGCCGGCGGGCGGCGCGGCGTGCGCGTCGCCCCACTCCAGCAGGGCGACCAGGACCGGGGCGACGTCGCGGCCGGCGCGGGTCGGCACGTACTCGAAGGACTCGGGGTGCTCGCTGTACCGCCGGCGCTGGAGCAGGCCGTGGTCCACCAGCATCTGGAGGCGGTCGCTCAGGATGTTCGGGGCCACGCCGACGTGGCGCCGGATGTCCGCGAAGCGCCGGCGGCCCAGCAGGACCTCCCGCATCACGAGCAGGGTCCAGCGTCCACCCAGGATGGCGAGGGCGCCTGCGATCGAGCAGTTCTGGTCGTCGAAGGCGCGGTAGGGCACGGGTTCATCCTAGCCCTGGCAGTTGCATTTTGCTACCTCCTGCCGTCATGCTGAGACCCAGCTTGCAAAATGCAACCAGGCTCGCCGGGGCGGGCCGACGGAGGTGAGGATGGAGCGCCGCTGGAAGGTCCTGATCGTGGTCTCGGTCGCCGTGCTCATGGCGAGCCTCGACCTGTTCATCGTCAACTTCGCCTTCCCGAGCATCCGGCGCGAGTTCCCGGGCACGAGCGTGGCGGTGGTGTCGTGGGTCCTCAATGCCTACGCGATCGTGTTCGCCGCGCTGCTGGTGCCCGCCGGCCGTCTGGCCGACCTCGCCGGCCGCCGGCGCGCGTTCCTGGGCGGGGTCCTGCTGTTCGTGGTGGGGTCGGCGCTGTGCGGTGCGGCCCCGTCGGTCGCCGCGCTCATCGGCGCGCGGGTGGTCCAGGCCGCGGGGGCCGCGCTCCTCACGCCATCGGCCCTGGCGCTGCTGCTCGTCGAGTTCCCGCCCCGGGAGCGCGCCGTGGCGATCGGGATCTACGCCGGCGTGGGCGCGGCGGCGGCGGCGGCCGGTCCGCCGCTCGGAGGCCTGCTGGTCCAGGTCAGCTGGCGCATGGTGTTCCTGGTCAACCTGCCCATCGGCCTGGCAGCGCTCGCCTTCGCCGTGCGACTCCTGCGCGAGAGCCGCGACCCGGCCGTGGGGCGCCCTGACCTCCTCGGGACGGCGCTCCTCATCCTGGCGATCGGCCTGCTGGCCCTCGGCCTGGTCGCGGCGCCGGACTGGGGCTGGGGAAGCGCCCCCACGCTGGCGGTCCTGGGCGCCGCGCTGGCCGGCCTCGGCGCGTTCTGGGCGCGCTGCCTCCGGCACCCCGACCCGGTCGTCGACCCCTCGATGCTGCGCGTGCGCTCGTTCGCGATGGCCGCCAGCGCGCAGGTGCTGTTCTCCACGGCCTTTGCCGCCATGCTCCTGGGCAACGTCCTGTTCCTCACCGGGGTGTGGAAGTACTCCGCGCTCACGGCGGGGCTGTCGCTCTGGCCGGGCCCGCTGATGGCGGCCACGTTCGCGCCCATCGCCGGCCGGCTGGCCGGCCGGGTCGGGCAGCGGACGCTCGCGGTCGTGGGCATCGGCATCTTCGGGCTGGCCGGCGTCTGGTGGTGGTGGCGCCTCGGGCCCACGCCGGACTACCTGGCGGCGTTCCTGCCCGGGCAGCTCGTGGGCGGGATGGGCGTCGGACTGACCCTGCCCTCGCTGATGAGCGCGGCGGCCGCGTCGCTGCCGGCGCCGCGCTTCGGCACCGGCTCGGCGGTGCTCAACATGTCGCGGCAGATCGGGTTCGTGCTCGGCGTGGCGATCCTCGTGGCGGTGCTCGGCACGCTGCGGGCGGCGGACCCGATCCGCGCCTTCGACGGGGGCTGGCTGTTCATGGTCGTGGCGGCCGGCCTCGGGGTCCTCGCGGCGTTCGCGATCGGCGAGGTCCGGCGGCCCGCCGCGGCCGAGCCGGCTTCCGCCGAGGCGGCGCCCGCCGAGGCGCGGACGTGAGCGTGTCCGGCGGCGGCTGACCGAGCAGGGCCGTCAGCCGAGGAGGGCCGCGAACGCGTGGCGGAACGCTTTAGTCTCTTCGCATGGTCTCGAGAGCGCGAACGGACTCGCCGGTCGCCGTCGTCACGGGCGCCGCGAGGGGCATCGGCGCTGCCGTGACGCGACGGCTCGCCGGCAACGGCTATCGAGTGGTGGCCGGCGTTCGCCGTGCCGAGGACGGGGCCGCCCTGCGCGACGGGCTCGGCGAGAGCGTCGTACCGGTCCTGCTCGACATCACTGACCCATCCGCCGTCGCCTCCGCCGCGGAGCTGGTCGCTCGCGAGGTCGGTGACGGCGGTCTGGCGGGCCTGGTCAACAACGCGGGCGTGGCGGTGGCCGCGCCGCTGGAGTTCCTGCCACCGTCCGAGCTGCGGCGCCAGCTCGACGTCAACGTCATCGGCCAGCACGCGGTCACCCAGGCCCTCCTGCCGATGCTCCGGCAGGGCGGGGGCAGGATCATCACCATCGGCTCCATCGGCGGCCGGATCTCGGGCCCGATGACGGGTCCCTACCACGCGTCCAAGTTCGCGCTTCGAGCGCTGACCGACGCGCTGCGCCTGGAGCTCTCGCCATGGGGCGTCCAGGTCGTGCTGATCGAGCCCGGCGCCGTGGCCACGCCCATCTGGGAGACGTCGATCGCGGCTGCGGACCGGCTCCGGGAGGCGCTGCCCGCCCGGGCTCACGAGCTGTACGGGCGAGCGATGGACGCGGCCGTCACCGCGGCCCGGCGGAGCGACGCCCGCGGCATCTCACCGGACGTGGTCGCCAGGGTCGTGCTCCGCGCGCTGACGGTCCGCCGCCCGCGCAATCGGTACCTGGTGGGCGCGGACGCCAGGATCGCCGCCGTGATCGCCGCCCTGCCGGACCGGCTGCGCGACCGCCTGATCCT
>DASYBH010000447.1:0-10092 GCA_036500885.1 Candidatus Dormiibacterota bacterium | reverse complement strand
ACGACATGCACCTGTACTTCAAGCGTGCCAAGGCGTCCGAGGTGACCCTGGGCGATTCCACCTACCACCGGGAGCTGGTCGCGCAGGCGCTGGACCTGTAGACGCGGTGGTACCGGTTCGCCGAGTCGGACCGGCGGATGTTTCGGACTGGGCGCGCCTGCGCGTCGCCCTGATGGTGTCGGAGCGCCTGATCGACGCGGAGGCCGGCGATCGGGCGCTCCAGGCAACCATCGAGCGGTGGCTGGGTGAGCGGCTGGACTCACCCATGTTCGGCGCGTTCGTGGCGGAGCTCGACGGCCGGGTGGCCGGCTCGGGCGGAATCTCGGTGTACGACAACCCTCCGGGCCCCGGCCCGACCACCCGCGAGGCGTACGTCATGAGCATGTACACGGAGCGCGAGTACCGCGGTCGCGGTGTGGCGGGCTCGATCCTGGCCGCGCTGCTGGACTTCGCGCGAGCCACGGGCGGCGTCGGCCGGGTGTGGCTCCGAGCGTCCGAGATGGGCCGGCCGGTGTACCTGCGCGCCGGCTTCGAGCCGCGCGACTCGTACCTCGAGCTGCACCTCGACGAGGCCTGACGGGCCGGCCGGCCGGCCGGCGTCAGCCGACGGCCACGTCGAGGTACTCGATGCGGTCATCGCCCGCGGAGGTTGCCGGCTGTCCTTCCAGCGCATACGCGATGGCCTCGGCCGCCGCCTGGCGAGCTTCCTCGAGCGTCTCCTGACCGCCGCCGACGATGCGCAGATCCTCGACGCGAAAGGCCCAGTTGCGCGACTCCTCGTCGTACTCGAAGTGCACCGGAATCCGGCCGCGTGCGCTCATGTCGAGCATGCTACAGCAGCTCCTTCAGTTGCGTGAGTGTCAGTCTGAAATCCTTGGCGATCATCTGCAAGTGCTTCTCGCCCAGGTCCCTGTTGTCGTGGAACGCGTAGATTGCCGTACCTCCATCGACTCGGAACGTGATATGGGAACCGCGCTGCCGAACCTTGACGAATCGTCTCTCCAGCGCCCGACGGACTCTTCCCGCCTTCGCCACAAGCGTTGCTCCCCCTTTGCAACAGCATGATGTCGAACAGATTGCGTGACACGCTCATGACACTTCCCTTCGACTATGCAACGTTGACTGTGACTCGAACTTGGCCTGGCGCGGAGGCAAAGACAACTTGCGTGCATCGAACGCGCTACGAATCCTTCATTCCGTGGATCGAGAATGACAGTGCGACCACGCACAACGAGTGAGCTCGTTGACGCCAGGCCCTCTGTGCCGTGTTCAGTCTATCGAGCTGAAGTGTGGCCGTCACCCGCCTTAACAGGCCGGTGCAGGTTCGATGAAGGGGTGTCGCGCCGCACGGACAGATGTGAGTCAGCTCGTAGCCGGCTGGTGCCTTCCAGTGGTGCCCGAGAGGGGATCAGGAGGCGTTGCGCAGGCCGGAGGCCCCGGCCATACGCAACGTTCCCCCACACCCGATGTTTACGAACCATCGCCAGCAGCCCCTTCACGGCACCGGCGCCAGCAGCTCAGTGAGCGATGCCATCACGGCCGCGTGCACCTCCTCGGGCGGACGGGTCGCGTCGAGTCGCACCCAGCGCCCGGGTTCGGCCGCGGCCAGCTCTCGATAGGCGCCGGCAACCGCCCGGTGGAAGGCGACGCCCTCCGACTCCAGCCTGTCCGCGCCACGGCCACGCCGGCGCAGCCGCTCCAGGCCGACTTCCGCCGGCAGGTCGAGCAGGAACGTCCGGTCCGGGCACGGGAACGACTCGGGCCACCACGTGGCGACGCCCCGCGCACCGCCCTGGTAGGCCTGCGTCGCGTCCTGATAGCGGTCGACGATCACGATCCGTCCGGCGGCCAGGGCCGGCGCGATCACCCGGCTCACGTGCTCCGCGCGCGCTGCCATGAACAGCAGCATCTCCGCCTCCGGCGAGATCGCTGTGCCCGAGTGGAGCAGGAGGTCGCGTATCCGCTCCCCCAACGGGGTGCCACCCGGCTCCCGCGAGACCACGGGCGATCGAGCGGCCAGCGCGGCGCCGAGCAGCTCCGCCTGCGTGGACTTGCCAGCGCCCTCTGGACCCTCGAAGGTGATGAAGAGCCCGCTCACATTCTCCTGTCGCTCCGGCACCGACGCCCGCTGCCGCTCTCCGTCTCGCTGATCAGTCGACGTCCGGAGCTGGCAGGATGCGCAGACGCCGCTGCGGCTCCTTGCCCGTGCTCCGAGCGACCAGTTCGTGCTCCGAGACGAGCTGATGCTGCAAACGGCGGACGTAGGCATTCTGGGGCGAGATCTCCTGCGACTGCAAGGTTGTCTTCACCTTGCGGATCGCGTCGAGCGTCTCGTCCAGCGCGCGCTGGACTCCCGGATCGGGCGCCTCGCCGCCGTACAGGCGACCCAGGGCCTCCTTGACCTGGGCCACGGAGTTGCTCTTGAGGATGTGCACGGGCACGCCGCCGCTCTCGGCCTGGCGCAGGATGTCGGGCCGGCGCCGGTAGTAGTTCTTGAGCGTCAGCACCACGTCGGCTCCGTCGAGATTGCCCAGCACCCGCACGGGAAGGTCGAGCTCGCGGATCGACTGCTCCAGGTACGAGCGCGACACGCCGTAGGGGAAGACGGTGCGCGGCTTCCGGGTCGGCAGGAGGGTGACCTTGCCGCCGTTCCCGTTCCCGCCGTTGCCGATCCCATGGCCCGACTGACCGCCGTTCGGGGCATGCACGGACATCGGTCGCGCGCCGTCCTCCTCGTTGGAGATGATCCGGCCCTCGCGCGTACGCATCCGAACGCGCGGCGTCGGGAGCGGGCCGCGCAGCGCCGCGTCGACGACCTCGGCCAGCGGCTGGTGGATGGCGACGCGCTCGCGATCCTGGATCTCGATCAGGACGTCGAAGGTGGGCGGTGCCTTGCGCTCCAGCACCGTCTTCTGGGTGCCGCGCCGGCGCGCCTCCTCGTCGGAGAGGGTCACGCTCTGGATGCCGCCCAGCAGGTCGTTCAGCGTCGGGTTGACGAGCAGGTTCTCCAGCGTCTGGCCGTGCGCGGTGGCGATCAGCTGGACGCCGCGCTCGGCGATCGTGCGCGCGGCCACGGCCTCGAGCTCGGTGCCGATCTCGTCGATGACGATGACCTCCGGCATGTGGTTCTCCACCGCCTCGATCATCACGGCATGCTGGAGCAGCGGTGTGCGCACCTGCATGCGCCGGGCCCGCCCGATGCCCGGATGCGGGATGTCGCCGTCACCACCGATCTCGTTCGACGTGTCCACGATGACCACGCGCTTGCGCTGCTCGTCGGCGAGCAGGCGCGCGCTCTCGCGCAGCATCGTCGTCTTGCCGATGCCCGGCCGGCCCAGCAGGAGCACGCTCTGACCGCTCTCGACGATGTCTCGGAAGATCTCCGCCGTGCCCGTGACCGCCCTGCCGACGCGGCAGGTCAGGCCGACGATGCGGCCGCGCCGGTTGCGGATCGCCGAGACGCGGTGAAGCGTGCGCTCGATGCCGGCGCGGTTGTCCTCGCCGAACTGGCCGACGCGACTCGCCACGTACTCCAGGTCGGCTTCGGTAACCAGCTGCGTGCTGAGCACCACCTCACGTCCGGGCACGCGGGCCTCCGGCTCGCGGCCCAGGTCCAGCACGATCTCCAGCAGCTCGGCGGGATCGGTCCGCTCGTGAAGGGCGTCGTACAGGTGCGGCGGCAGTGCCTGGGCCAGCATCTCGATCTCGGAATCCCAGGCCGGGACAGGTGATGGAAAGTGGCTCTGCATTCGCTTTGCTCAACCAAAGGAGGGCACCAGGCTCTTTTCCGGCAGGGGCACTCGCACGGCGATCTCCCGGACCAGGAGAGCCTGGGTGAGGAGGAGACTGAACCCACGCCCTCTGAGGGCGTCGATCATGTGTGCATCATAGTGTCGGAGACTGCACCAGGCCGGTTGGGCGTCCGTGGCCACGATGGCATGGTCCGCCAGCTCGTCCGCGACCCCTTTCTCGGGAAGCGCCATGAACCAGAGCGTGTGCGGTCGCGCCTGCGAGCCCTTCTGCACCCGACACCAGCCGACTATCTCCACACGATCGATCACCTCCTGCTGACCTGGCGCGCTGCGGAGCGCCTTCCAGTCACGGTATGTGGGCGCCTCCAGGTGGGCGACGCCCCACGGAGTCACCTTCCGATACAGGTGGTAGAGCACGCGATCGTCGCGGCTCCGGCAGGCCCGCAGGCCCGCGGGGGGCTCCGTGGAGCGGGCGGCAGGCCCCTCTCCGTAGAGCACTGACTCGGTCGCGTACTGGCGGAAGCCCTGCAGTCGAAACACCTCGATGAGCGGGTCCTCCAGCGGGATGCGCACGAAGAGGCGGCTGACGCCCTTCTGGCCGGCCTGCTCGCACAGGTACTCGACCAGCCTTGGCGCCACCTCGGCCTCCTCGATCCCGCTCGCGACGCACAGGTTGAGGACCTGCAGCGACGTGATCTTCGCCGGGAGGCTGACGGTCAGCGGATGACCGGTGGCCTGGACGAAGCCGATCACCCGGCCATCGTCCTCGGCGACGTAGATGAGGGTTTCCTGGTAGAGCGGCAGCAGGGCCGCGAACGTGTGGCTGACCAGGCCCCACAGCCGGGCCGGAGGCGGCACCGCCGAAAAGCCGGCCTCCGCCTCACGATAGATCTGCTCCACGCGGACCAGATCTCGAAGCGAGGCCGAGCGAAGTTTCAAGCGGTCTGGGCCCCCTCCACAAGTCTCAGGAACTCGCGGTGCAAGCGCAAGTCCCCGCTGAGCTCCGGATGGAACGCGAGGGCCATCACCCTGCCCTGGCGAACGGCGACGGGACGCCCGTCGTGCTCAGCCATCACCTCGGCGGCGCCAACCTCCTCGACGATAGGGGCGCGGATGAACACGCCGGGGAACGGGCCCCCCTCCAGGCCCCTCACCTCCAGGTCCGCCTCGAAGCTGTCGACCTGGCGGCCGTAGCCGTTGCGGCGGACCCGGATGTCGAGGACGCCCAGCGCCACCTGGTCCGAGCGACCGTCCGTGATGCGGTCGGAGAGCACGATCATGCCGGCGCACGTGCCGAGCGTGGGCAGGCCGCCGCGCACGGCATCGGTCAGCGCCTTCAACAGGCCCATGCGTTCCATGAGCATCGTCATGGTCGTGCTCTCCCCGCCCGGAATGACCAGCCCGTCCAGCCCGTCCAGGTCACGCGCCAGCCGCACCAGGCGGGTCCGTGCACCGCACGCCTCCAGCGCCCTGACGTGCTCGCGGAAGGCGCCCTGCAGCGCGAGCACCCCGATCAGCGGGGCGTCGCTCACATCACCACCCGCGGCCGGCGAGCAGCTCCTCCTGAGGAATGGCCTTCACGTCGAGACCGCGCATCGGCTCGCCCAGTCCGGTTGAAACCTCGGCCAGGATCTCCGGCTTGTCGAAGTACGTGGTTGCGGCAACTATCGCCTTGGCTCGCTTGAGTGGATCCTCCGACTTGAAGATACCCGACCCCACGAAGACCCCATCGGCTCCGAGCTGCATCATCCAGGCCGCGTCGGCGGGTGTCGCGATGCCGCCGGCCACGAACGTGACGACCGGCAGGCGGCCGAGTCGCTGCACCTCCGCCAGCAGCTCCACCGACCCACCCAGCTGCTTGGCCTCCTGGACCAGCTCGGCGTACGTCAGGCCCTGCAGGCGACGGATGCCCCGGTTGACCGCCCTGAGGTGGCGCGTCGCCTCGACGATGTTGCCGGTGCCCGCCTCGCCCTTGGTCCGGATCATCGCGGCGCCCTCGGCAATCCGGCGCAGCGCCTCTCCGAGCTCGCGGCATCCGCACACGTACGGCACGGTGAAGGACCACTTGTCGATGTGGAACTCCTCGTCCGCCGGGGTCAGCACCTCCGACTCGTCGATGTAGTCCACGCCCAGGGCCTGAAGGATCTGAGCCTCGACCGTGTGCCCGATGCGACACTTGGCCATCACCGGGATGGTTACCGTTGCCATGATCGACTTGATGAGGGCCGGGTCCGACATGCGGGCCACACCGCCCTCCCTGCGGATGTCCGCAGGCACTCGCTCCAGCGCCATCACGGCGCAGGCGCCGGCCTCTTCCGCGATCCGGGCGTGCTCCGGTGTGACCACGTCCATGATCACGCCACCCTTCAGCATCTCGGCATGCCCGGACTTGACGCGGAACGTTCCCTTCACGGCGTCGTGTCCGTTGGTCTCCGCCATCTGTTGTGAATTCTAACGGTGCTCACTCGGAGGCTCCTCACACTGGCGCTGGCGCTGGTCGCCGCACTCGCGTGCACGTCGAGCGCGGCGCCGCCGCGTCCCGCATCGCCGGCCGGGTACCGGGCATCCGCGCCGGCGCGCCCCGGCGGCGCGGCGGTGCTGGCCGACTTCGAGTATCCGCAGGCGCTGAACCCTCTGATGGCGCGCACCGACGCCGACCTGCGGGCCAGCACCCTGCTCTTCGCGCCGCTCTGGGGCCTGAACCCGTCGCTCCAGCCGTACCCCGACCTCGTCCGGCGGGTGCCGTCGCCGGCCAACGGCCAGGTGCGGACGGGGCGCGACGGCCGCTCCACGACGGTCGACGTGCGGCTGGTCCCTGGGCTGCGCTGGAGCGACGGCCAGCCGATCACCGCCGACGACCTCGTCTTCACCTGGGAGGCGCTGCGCGACCCGGACTTCCCCGGCCAGGTCCCGGCCGGGCTGGATCGGATCCAGCGGATGGACCGCCGCTCAGCCACCGAGGTGGTGTGGACCCTGGCCGGAATCGACCCCGGCTACGTCGACCTCGGTGCGGCCCTCTTCGTGCTGCCGGCCCACCGGCTGCGGTCCGTCCCGGTCGCGACCTGGGCGCAGGACGGCTACTTCCGGCAGCCGGACGTGGTGTCCGGACCGTTCACCGTGGCCGAGGCCGTGCCCTTCGACCACCTGATCCTGGCTGCCAACCCGCGGTACACGGGCGGCCGCGCGGCCCGCGGCGCCTATCTCGACGGCGGCGCGCCGTTCACCCACGCGCCGTACCTGGAGCACGTGGTGCTGCAGACGCCGCCCGGCAAGAGCGTCGAGGTCCAGTCCCTGCTCGCCGAGGGAATCGACGCCGGCTTCCACCTGCTGCCCGACGACATGGCCGACCTGCAGGGCGCCACCGGCTCGGCGACGGTCGTCACGACGGGCCTGCGGGACGAGTTCCTCAATCCCAACCACGGGACCAACGTGGACACGGGGACAGCGCCGCCGTGGTCCGGCGACGACCGCGTGCTCCAGGCGCTCGATGGAGCGCTGGACCGGGCGGCCCTCGTGCGGGACATGCTGGGCGGCGCCGGGAAGCCGGCCCGCGGCCTCTATCCGCGGGCGCTGATGGGGCCCGCGACGGGCGTCGCGCTCCCTGCCGGTCCCGGCCTGGAGAAGGCCCAGCGGCTCCTCGAAGCGGCCGGGTGGCGCACCGGCGCCGACGGCGTGCGGGCGAAGGCCGGCCGGCGCCTGGCGTTCGCGCTGACCGGCATCTGCGGCCGGACCGACATCGATCGCGAGCTGGACCTCATCCGGCGCCAGTGGCTGCCGCTCGGCGTGGCGGTCACCACCGGCTGCGAGGCCCAGGACGTCTTCTTCCAGCACAACCGGCAGGGCGCCTTCGACATGACCCTCTACTCCAATGGGTGGCGTCCGGACCCCGGCGCGTGGGCGTCGACGGGAGTCACCGGGGGGACCGACAACTGGAACCGCTGCCAGGACCGCGCGCTCGATGCCGCCTTCGCGCGTCTGGGCGGCACGCTGGACCCCGCCGCGCGCCGCGGCGCCGCCCAGGTGGCCGAGCGCGAGTGGCTGCGCGCGCGCTGCACGATCCCGCTCTTCGAGTGGCCAGAGGTCCGCCAGGTCTCGAAGCGCCTGCGCAACTTCGTACCCAACCCCGCGGCGGCCGACAGCTGGAACGCGGCCGACTGGTGGCTCACCCCGGCCTGAAGAGGGCTCCGAGGGCGGGTCTGGAAGGGGGGCCTGCCCCCTCGCTTCTTTGCCATGCTTGAGCGATGCACGGCATCCTTACCGGACTGCGGGTGGTGGAGCTGTCGGCATTCGTCGCGGCTCCGCTCGGCGGCGCAACCCTGGCCGCCATGGGCGCCGACGTGATCCGCATCGACCCGCTGGGCGGTGGGATCGACATCGGTCGCTGGCCGGTCCACGACGGCAGGAGCCTCTACTGGGAGAACCTCAACCGTGGCAAGCGGTCCGTGATCCTGGACCTGCGCTCCGAGGAGGGCCTGGGGGTCGCGGCGCGCGTGGCGGCGGACGCCGGCACCGTGCTGACCAACCTGCCGGCCCGCGGCCCGCTTTCGTTCGAGCGGCTTCGCGAGACGCGCCCCGACCTGGTCATGGTCGCGATCTCGGGGCGCGCCGACGGTGGCGCGGCCGTCGACTACACGGTCAACGCGGGGATGGGCTTTCCCTGGATCACCGGGCCGGAGGGCCACGAGCGACCCGTCAACCACGTGCTGCCGGCATGGGACGTGGCGACGGGCTACCTGGCCGTCGCCGGTCTGCTCGCCGCCGACCGGCACCGGCTGTTGACCGGCGAGGGGCGCCTGGTCCGCGTCAGCCTCGCCGAGGTCGCCCTGGTCGTGGCGAGTCACCTGGGCCTGCTGGCCGAGGCGCGGCTCGTGGCGGAGCCGCGCGGCCGGTTCGGCAACCACGTGTACGGCACGTTCGGGCGGGACTTCCGGACGCGAGACGGCCGGTTCCTGATGGTGCTCGCCCTCACTCCGCGGCAGATGCGGAGCCTGGCCGAGGCGACAGGGCTGCCGTTCGACGGCATAGCGGCCGACCTGACGCACGAGGGCGAGCGCTGGCGCCACCGGGACGAGCTCTGCGCCCTGCTGGAGCCATGGGTCGCGAGCCGCACGCTGTCCGAGGTGCGCGACTCGTTCGAGCGCCACCAGGTCCTGTGGGGCCCATACCGCACCTTCAAGGAGGTGGTGGAGACGGAGGGGCCGGCCTGGGCGCCGCCAGCCAACGCACTGGACTTCGGCGAGGCGGAGCGACGAGCGGCTCAGCCGGGGCCCGCGCTCGGCGCGCACACCGAGGCCGTGCTGACGGAGGCGGGAGAGGACGTCGAGGCGCTGCGCGCCTCAGGCGTCATTCATTGAACGCATCGATACTGACGGACTGCGAAGGCGACACGCCTGCTTGCCACAACGCAGAGGGTCATTCGATTCTCGAACGCGGGAGATATTGCTAACGCAGTGCCTCGAGCTGCGCACGAGCCTGCGCCAGCTCGGCCGCCAGCATCTTGACTCGTTCGGTGGCGTCGCCGCGCAGTCCGCGGTCCAGTGCGAGCGCGCGCTCGTACAGGCGGACGCCCTCGCGCAGCCTGCCCAGGGCGACATAGCAGGCCGCCCGCTTTCCCATCGCGAGCGGCACGCATGCGTGCCAGGGTCCCAGCTCACGCAGCCAGAGACTCTGCGCGTCGGTGAACGCCTCCGCGGCGGCGACCACGTCTCCTCGCTCCATGTAGCGCAGGCCGGCGCCATACGCGCCCGCAGCACCCCCGTGAGCGAGCAGCCAGCCGCCGATCAGGCACATGCAGCGCCGCAATGCCTTTCTCATCGCCTGTCGACACTGTAGGCGTTCGCGCGCACATTGGACGGCAGGACCGTTCACGTGATTGTGCCAATTGTCGGCAGATGACCCGCGAAGGCCCACAGCCACTGGCAAGGAGGACGTCCGCCGCTCGACAACCGGGTGGGCGGATGGAGGAGCGGGCTCCTCCATCCCCGCTGCTCGGGCGGGCGCGGCGGCGGCCGTCCGGTCGGCGCGGCGGTCGTCGTCGAGGGATGGACCAGGTCGTCCACGAGCACGCAGAGGACCCGGGCGAGGGCCAGCGCGTCCGAGAGACGCGGATCGACCCCACCCCGCTCGACATCGATCAGCCAGCGCTCCGAACGACCGATCAGGTGGGCCAGGCGCGCCTGGGTGAGGCCGCGCCGCAGCCGGTAGGTGCGAACCTGTTCACCGAGCGTCGTTCTCATGCCTGGTTGCTCCTCGTCCCCAATCGTGGGACACGGAGGCGGACGCGGCGCGGACAATGCGGTCCAGCGGCGTGGACGCCACCCGGGCGTCCGGGTGGCGTCCG
>DASYBH010000446.1:0-4129 GCA_036500885.1 Candidatus Dormiibacterota bacterium | reverse complement strand
GCGGTTCGGAGGCCGCCGCGCTGTACGAGCTGGTGCACGTGCAGCCGATGGAAGGTTAGGCTGGCGGGAACCGAGAGAGCGCTCGAGGTCCGCGGCCGCAGCGGGTAGTGACGGCTAGCGGCGTGCCGTCCCCGCTCTCCGTGGTCGTCCATGGCGGCCTGAGGCTGAACGGCGAGGTCCCGATTTCCGGCTACAGGCACGCCCTGACGGTGCTGGTCGCCGCCGCCGTGGCGAGCGGTCAGGAGGTGACCCTGCGGAACGTGCCCTCGATGACCGAGAGCGTCGTGCTCGGGCGCATCCTCGAGCAGATGGGTGCGACCGGCCGGCTCGCCGGCGGCGTCTGGAACCTGGACACGCGCCCGATGCGCAGCGCCCCGGTCCCGGCCCGCCTCAGCGGGCTGATCCACGGATCCCTCTACCTCGTCCCGGCGCTCGTGGCCCGGTTCGGCGAGGCGTCGTTCGCCGGGGCCGGCGGTGACCTGATCGGACCTGTGGAGCAGGGTGGCAGCCGGCCGACCGAGCAGGTCGCCGCGGTGCTGGAACGATTCGGGGCCACCGTGACCACCTCGGGCGGCCTCCATGCGACCGCGAGCCGGCTGCGGGGGTGCTCGATCGACCTGATGGAGTTCTCGACCGCCCCTGGGCATGGACGGCTGCGGGGTCCGAGGGCGTCCAGCGCCACCAAGACCGCGCTCATCCTGGCCGCGGTGGCCAGCGGGACGACCCGGCTGTCCCATCCCGTCGACCGCGATGCGACCCGCGAGCTCTGCGACTTCCTGCGTGCGTGCGGCGCCGCCGTGACTCAGGAGGGGGACATGTGGTGCATCCAGGCGGCCACGTCAGGCCGTCCGGTGACCCATGACCTCATCAGCGACAGCACCGAGATCGTCACGTTTATCGCGGCGGCCGCGAGGGCGGGCGGTTCGCTGCTGCTCAGCAAGATCACGGGGGAGCGCACCTGGAGCGCCCTCGCCGACGAGCTGCGAATTCTCGCCGCGATGGGGGTACCGCTCGCCTGGGGAAGGGACTGGCTCCGCGTGCGTGGACCGGACGCGCTGCGGCCGGTGGACCTCGAGATCGAGTGCAACGGGTTCAGCACCGACGCGCATCCGATCCTCGCCGCGACGCTGCTGGGCGCCGGCGGGGTCAGCCGGATCACCGACCACGTCTGGACCAATCGCTTCGCCTATGTGCAGCTCCTCACGCAGATGGGCGCTCGAGCCACGGTCACGGGCAACACCGTCCACGTCCATCCGAGCCGGCTGCGACCCCCGGCCGATGCCCTGGCTCCCACCGACTCCCGGGCGGCCGCCGCGGCCGTCGTCGCGGCGCTGGGCGTGCGCGGTTCCACACGCATCGACGATGCGCGCCACCTCGACCGGAGCTACGACCGGCTGCTGGACAAGCTGCGCGACGTCGGCGCCTCGGTCGACGTGGTCAGCGCCGGGGACGCCGAGTAGTAGGCCTCCTCCGATGACGAGACGCGATACTCGTGATCCGTCCAGGCGTTGACGACCGCCGTCTCCCCCCCTGCGAGGCTGGCGCGGAGCAGGTCCAGCCTCACCTCCACCACCGGATGCGACCCCCATGCGGGGCAGCGCTCCAGTGCGACGGTGAGCGCGCGCTGGCTGGTGAAGAGCGGGACGACCATTCCCCGGTAGCGGCGGTGGTCCGTCGCGAAGCAGAGCAGGTCGGTCAGCGGAGCGTCGATGGGCTCGGCGAGCGCCAGGACCATGGCCCGGCTGAGGCTCCGGCGCGCCTCCGACGATGCGCCTCCCGACACCACCAGCTCCCGCAGCGCGAGGTCCAGCGCCGCGGGTTCCTGGTCCCGTGCGGCGCCGGCGAGGTCGTCCGCCCGCAGCTCCCGGTCGACGTGCGGTGAGGGGATCCGCCGGCGCAGCGGTGCGGACGCCGGGCCGGGGAGAGCGCCGGCGACCGCCGACGAGATCGCCAGAGTGGCCTGTTCGCCGGCGTCCGCGAGCTTCGAGGCGGCGCCGAGGTGCAGGTGATGATCGGCGGCCTCCGGCGTCGATGCCAGCGCGACCCTGGCCTCCTGCTCGACCTCGTTGAGCTTCTCGCGCCACCAGTCCGGGATGCCCATCGCGCCGCTGCTCGACCGGTACTGTCGAGCGGCGCCCAGGAGCTCCAGGGCCAGTTCGTGGTTGTGAACCTGGGACTCGATCAGCGCGAAGGCCTCGACGATCCTGGCGACCCCGCGCTGATTGCGCATGCCCTCCCGGAGCGTCAGGCTCTCGCTCAGCCGGTTGCGGGCGCTGGCGATGCGCCGCAGCAGGTAGTCGCCGACTCCGAGGTTGTAGAGCGAGTACGCGAAGAGGCGGGTGTCCCCGACCCGCTCGGCCTGGTCCAGCGCCTCGGAGAACAGCCGCTCAGCGTCCCCGAGCCTCCCGTTCTCCATCGCGAGCTTCCCGCGCAGGTTCAGCACCTCGATCTGGCCCCGGTCGTTCCCCAGCTGCTCGTAGAGCTGGCTGGCGCGATCGACGTGCTCCGACGCCGCCGGGTACTGGCCGCGGTCGTGGGCGTTCTCGGCCAGGTCCAGCGACGAGTTGGCCATGCCGAGCGCGTCCCGATCGTTCTCGGCGATGTTGTAGGCCGACTCGAAGTTCCTGAACGCCTCGTCGAAGTCGCCTCGCACGCGGGCGAGGCTTCCGGCCTCTCGCAGCACGTCCGGTCCCCAGTCGTGCAGCCTGCTGCCATACCAGTTGACGTGCTGAGCGAGGTTGCCGAACTGCAGGGAGATCGACAGTGCGTCGGCGAGCTGGGTCATGGTCTGAGCCCGCTCGTCCGTGGGAAGGCGGTAGACGGTGGACACGAGCTCCGGGCTGAGCTCGGCCAGCCGCTCCCACTCGCTCCCCAGGCGCGGCAGGCCGTTCCGCTGGAGCGACACCACGAAGTCCCGCAGCCATGACCGGTGTCGCTCCATCGTCTGCTCGCGGTCGGCCTCGCGGTCCAGCTGCTGCCTGGCGTACTGCCGCACGGGCCGGAGCCAGCGATAGACGGCCCGCCCGTCGGCATTCTCGCGCCAGACCAGCAGGGACCGGTCGACGAGGTCCATCACGGTGGCCTGGACGAACTCATCCGGGTGGTCGCCGTCAGCGGCGACGGTGGCGGCATCCGCCAGTCCGAAGGTCGACTCGAACATGCTGAGCCTGATCGCGACGGTGCGCTGCCTCGCGGAGAGCCTGTCGAAGCTCCAGCCGATCGCGGCCCTCAGGCTGGAGTGGCGCTCGGGGACGTCCGACGTGTTTCCCTCGAGCCAGTCGAGCAGGTGTCCGAGGTTGGCGGCCAGGTCCGCGATGGCCATCTGGCGAAGGCGCTGCGCCGCCAGCTCGATGGCCAGCGGCAGGCCGTCCAGCCAGCGACAGACGTCGAACACCGCGGGGGCGTTCGTCGGGTCCAGACGGAACTCCGGGGTCACCAGGCTCGCCCGGTCCACGAACAGCCTCACGGACTCCTGCTCCTGGAGCCGGCCGAGGTCGGGACCGGGACCGTCGCCGCGACTCGGCCGCTGGTGGCGGTCGGGCACCGGCAGGGAGGTGAGTCGGAGGAGCTGCTCGCCGTACACGCCCAGGGGCTGCCTGCTCGTGGCCACGACGGTGGCGCCTCCTGAGATCAGCCGGCGAGCGCTTGCCGTGCTGCCGTCAACGTCACGGTCGGCGTCGTCGAGCACCAGGATGTCCATGGGGCCGCTCGCGGCGTGGGTGAGCGCAGCCGGCGTGTGGTCGTGTCCGTCCTCGCCCACCATGGTCCAGCTGATCGGCCGGCCCTCACTCGCCAGCTCCGCGGCCACCTCGGCCGCCAGGCGGGTCTTTCCGCAGCCTGGGGGCCCCGTCACCGTGATGAGCGAACCGGCCCGTTCGAGCAGCCGCCGCAGGCGGCCCCTGTCATCGTCGCGATCGACGAACTCGGTCCGGTAGCGCGGCGGCGTCAGCGGGGCGGAGCCGCTGCTCCGTTCCTCTCCGGCGAGCAGCGTGGCCGGCTCGACTCCCAGGGCCTCGGCGAGCGAGTGCAGGACCCTGTCGCTCGGACGCCGGCCGTGCTCGATCTTCGACAGGTAGGTCACGTCGATCTTGACCCGCTCGGCCAGGGCACCCTGGCTCAGACCTGCCCT
>DASYBH010000445.1:0-7392 GCA_036500885.1 Candidatus Dormiibacterota bacterium | reverse complement strand
CCCACCTCCCCCGCGAGGGGGGAGGGGCCAATCGAGGCCTGTCGAGCCCGGCTGTGTACCTTCCGACCAATTCGGACTCGTTCGTCTACCGGCCGACGCGGAAGAACACCACGTCGCCGTCGCGGACGTGGTAGTCGCGGCCCTCCACGCGCAGCCGGCCAGCCGCGCGCAGCGCCTCCATGGAACCCGCCGCCACCAGCTCGTCGACCGACGTCACCTCGGCGCGGATGAAGTGCTTCTCGAAGTCGGAGTGGATGACCCCCGCCGCGATCGGGGCCGGCGCCTCGGACTCGCACGGCCAGGCGCGCGCCTCCGGCTCGCCGGCCGTGAAGAAGGTCATGAGGCCACCGGCCTCCCAGACCGCCCTGGCCACCGCGTCCAGCCCGGAGCCGGTTAGCCCGTACATCTGGCGCATCTCGTGCGCCTCCTCCGCGCTCAGCTCGCGCAGCTCGGCCTCGAGCTTGGCGTCCACCGCCAACGCCTTCCAACCGTGCTCGCCGGCCAGCTGCGCCACCCGCTGGGCCAGCTCGCCGCCATCGGGAAGCCGGTCGTCGCCCACGTTGGCGATCACCACCGACGGCTTCGCGGAGACCGGGAACAGCTGGCGCAGGTGGACCGCCGCGTCCGCGTCCAGCGCCAGCGACGAGAGCCCCTTGCCCTCGTCCAGGTGGGCCTTGGCCTGCTCCAGCACGGCCAGCTCGGCGGCGTGCTGCCTCCTGCCCGCGCGCACCTCGCGCGCCACGGCATCCACGCGCTTCTCCACCGTGGCCAGGTCCGTCAGGACCAGGTCCAGCTCGATGCCCTCCAGGTCGCTCGCCGGGTCGGGATCCGGCCCGAAGCCGCGCACCACCTTGATGACCACGTCCGCCTCGCGCGCGGCCGCGATGCGCTGGGCGCGGCTGCCCGGCGGCGCGTCCGCCACGCGCACCTGGGCCGGCACCACGCGCTTCGGCCGCACGGCGACCACGAGCCGGTCGAGCCGCTCGTCCGGCACGTCGACCATGCCGACCCCATCGGAGCCGCGGCCGCCCGTCAGGGCGTTGAACAGTGTGGTCTTGCCGGACCCGACCGGTCCGACGATCGCAACGTTGACCGGCACAGGATCAGCCCGGCGCCGCGGGGACCTGGTCCAGCTCGAAGGCCGCGTGGAGCGCACGTACCGCGTCCAGCGCCCTGTCCTGCCCGACGATGCAGGTGATCCGGATCTCCGACGTGCTGATCATCTCGATGTTGATGCCGGCGGTGGCCAGGGTCCGGAACATGCGCGCCGCGATGCCCGGCGTGTTCAACATGCCCGTGCCCACCAGCGACACCTTGGCCAGGCCGCTGGAATCGATGACGCTGCTCGCCCTGACCCGCTGGACGACGGACTCGACCAGACCCAGCGCCTGGGGCAGCTCGTCCTCGTTGACGGTGAACGTCAGGTCCGTGTGCTCCTCGCTGGACACGTTCTGCACGATCACGTCCACGGAGATGCCGGCCGAGCTCAGTGGCTCGAACAGCGCCGCCGCCACGCCGGGCTCGTCGGGTACGCCGCGGACGGTGATCTTGGCAACGCCCAGCTCGTGCGCGACACTGCGAACGCGATTTCGATCTTCCATGGGTACCTCGGAGACGATCATGGTACCCGGCCGCCGGTGGAAGCTGGATCGCACGTGGATCGCGACGCTGTACAGCTCGCCGATCTCGACCGCGCGCGGGTGCATCACCTTCGCGCCCACCGCGGCCATCTCGAGGATCTCCTCGTACGCGATGTGCGGGAGCAGTCGCGCGTTCGGGACGACACGCGGATCGGCGGTCATGATGCCGTCGACGTCGGTGCAGATCTCGCAGGCGTCGGCGCCCAGGGCGGCCGCCAGCGCCACCGCGGTCGTGTCCGAGCCGCCCCGCCCCAGCGTGGTGATCTCGAGATCCTCGGTCGCGCCCTGGAAGCCGGCCACCACGGGGACGAGCCCGCGCCGCAGCGCCTCCTGGATGCGGGTCGGACGGATCTCCTTGATCCGCGCCTTCGAGTGATGGTTGGTCGTGTGGACGCCGGCCTGCGGCCCGGTCAGCGACATCGCGGGGACGCCCCGGCTCTGCAGGCACATGGCGAGCAGCGGCGCCGTGATCGTCTCTCCGTTGGCCACCAGCATGTCGAGCTCGCGCGCCGCCGGGGATTCGCTCACCTGGCGCGCCAGCTCGATCAGGCGGTCGGTGGTGTGCCCCATCGCCGAGACGACCGCCACCACCTGCTGACCGGCGCCCACCGTCTCGGCGATGCGCCGGCAGACCCGCTTGATGCGGGCCGCGCTCCCGACCGACGTGCCGCCGTACTTCTGGACGATCATCCCCTGACGTCGAGTCCCTGCCGGGCGACCCTGGTCACCAGCCCGTACCCGCCCTCCGGACCAGCCTCCTCCATCGCCGCCGCGACGTCCTCGCCCAGCCTGCGCTCGCAGAAGGCGAACACGCTCGGCCCCGCGCCGGCCAGTGCGGCTCCGTAGGCGCCCGACTCGCGCGCCGCCGCGATCACGTCCTCCACCCACGGGTAGAGCGGAAGCCGGTAGCGCTGGTGCAGGCGGTCGTCCATTGCCTGGTCCAGCATCGGCCACTGCCGGTTGTGGAGGATCTGGACGAGCGCCGCCACCCTGGACACGTTGAACACGGCGTCGTCGCGGCTCACCTGCGCCGGCAGGACGCTGCGGGCCTCCTCGGTCGCCAGCGGAGCCGGCGCGACGAGGAGCGCCACCTCCAGGTCCGGGATGGGGAGGCCGTGGACCTCGTCCCCCACCACCGCGACGACGCCGCCCATCACGGCCGCCGCCACGTTGTCGTAGTGGCCCTCCTCACGACCCGCGGGGCCGATCGGGTCCTCGTCCCCACGCAGGGCGGCGGCGGCCACGCGGGCGGCGGCACTGCTGCCCAGGCCGACGCCGACCGGGATGTCGCTCGTCACCCAGCCCCGCATGGGCAGCACGGACAGCGGGTTCGGGGAGGCGGCGAGGAGCTCCGCGCCCTCGCCCTCGAACTCCCACTCCGGCTCGTCGGCCTCCTCCGCCTCCACGTCGAGCCAGAGGTCGACGGCCATCGCCAGGACGTCGAAGCCCGGGCCCAGGTTCGCGATCGAGGCGGGAACCCGAACTCTCACAGGCGCTTCCAGAGCTGCACGGAGCGGCGGCCGTAGCCCATCCTCTCGGTGAAGAAGGGGAGGGACAGGGCGCTCTCCGGGTACGTGTCCAGCAGCGAGATGGTCGCGCCGCGCTGGCGGCCCCAGCTCTCCAGGGCGATCATGAGCTGCTCGCCGACCCCCAGCCGGCGATAGGCCTCCTCGACCACGACGACGTCCACGAGGAGGCGGGTCTCGCTCAGCTGACGCTGCAGCTGGTACTGACCGCCGTCGACCGGCGCCTCGATCCGGCCGGAGGCCGCCCCGACGACCCTGCCGTCCACCTCGGCGACCACGCGCAGGAGGTTCGGCTCCCCGGCGGTGGCGCCCGCACGCTCCATGAACTCCGCCAGGCCCTCGCTCTCCGGCACCTGGAACGTGTCGGGCGCCAGCCGGGCGTAGTAGCGGCCGGCGTCCAGCCAGGCGCGGGCCAGCTCGGCGCCGTCGCCGGCGCGCCTGGCGCGGACGATGATCGCGCCGATCACAGCTTCAGCACCTTCGCCATCGCGCGGGCGTCGCCGTCGAGCTCGATGGGTGGCTCGACGTTGCCGAGCGCGGCGTCCGGGTCCTTCAGCCCGGAGCCGGTCAGCACCACGACCGTCGTCGAGTCTTGCGTCACGCGGCCCTCCCGTACCAGCCGGACCAGCAGCGCGAGCGGCGCGCAGGATGCCGGCTCGGCGAACAGCCCCTCTGTCGATGCCAGGCGGATCTGAGCCTGCAGGATCTCCGTGTCGCTCACCGCGTCGATCAATCCGCCCGACTCGTCGCGCGCGGTGGTGGCGCCCTCCCAGGTGGCCGGGTTGCCGATCTTGATGGCGGAGGCCACGGTCTTCGGACTGGCGACCGGCCGGCCGGTCACGATCGGCGCCGCGCCCTCGGCCTGGGCGCCGATCATGCGGGGCAGGACCGTCGAGCGGCCCGCCGCGCGGTACTCCTTGAAACCCATCCAGTAGGCCGTGATGTTGCCGGCATTGCCCACCGGCAGCACGAGGTAGTCGGGCGCGTCGCCCAGCGCGTCCACCACCTCGAAGGCGGCCGTCTTCTGGCCCTGCAGGCGGTGCGGGTTGACCGAGTTGACCAGGACCACCGGGTAGTCCCTGGCCAGCTCGCGCACCGCGTCGAACGCGGTGTCGAAGTTGCCGCGCAGCGCGACCACCTTGGCCCCGTACATCAGCGCCTGAGAGAGCTTGCCCATCGCGATCTCGCCGGCCGGGACGACCACGATCGCGCGCAGGCGCTGGCTGGCCGCGTACGCGGCCGCGGAGGCGGAGGTGTTCCCGGTGGACGCGCAGACCAGCACGCGCGCGCCCTCCTCGACCGCCTTGGCCACCGCGACGACCATGCCGCGGTCCTTGAAGGAGCCGGTCGGGTTGAGGCCCTCGTACTTGAAGTACAGATGCCGCAGGCCGAGCGATGGGCCTATGTTGCGGCTTGGCACCAGCGGTGTGGAGCCCTCGAGCAGCGTGACCATCGGAGTGCTGGCCGTGACCGGCAGCCAGTCGCGGTAGCGCTCGATCACCCCTGTGCCGGCGATCATGCGGCCGCCACGGGGTCGAAGGCGAAGCGGAAGCCGTTCGCGATGATCTCGGGTACGGCTGCGTGGTCCAGGCCGAGCGGGCCGGTCAGCGCGGCGATCTCGTGGTCGAGCGTCGTGCCAAACATGGTGGGATCGTCGGAGTTTACGGTGATCGGCACCCCCGATTGGTGCAGGCGGCGAAGCGGATGCTCCGCCAGCGAGCGGTACACACCCAGGCAGACGTTGCTGGTCGGGCACAGGTCCAGCACGATGCCGTGCTCGGCCAGGTGGGCGACCAGTACGGGGTCCTCCACGGCCCGCGCCCCGTGGGCGATGCGCTCGGCGTGCAGCGCGCGCACCGCGCCCCAGACGCTCTCCGGGCCCGCCATCTCGCCGGCGTGCGGCACGCTGTGGAGCCCGGCGGCACGGGCGCGCTCGAACCACGGCGCGAACGGCTCCGGCGGATGGCCGGCCTCGGGGCCGGAGAGGCCGAAGCCGACGACGCCGGCATCCATCCCGGCGATGGCCGCCTCCAGCGCCTGGTCGGCCCAGTACCCGCGCTCCGCCTCGGGCAGGCCCCGGTTCACGTCGACGATCCAGCGCAGCTCCAGCCCGAGGTCCTCGGAGGCCCGGCGCCGGGCCCGGTTCACGGCGTCGAGCCATGCCACGCCGCGGCGCTCCAGCTGGGCCGGCGTGATCATCACCTCGGCGTAGCGCACGCGCTGCCGCGCCAGCTCGCGGGCGAACTCGTAGGCGATCAGCTCTACGTCATCGGCGCTCGTCACCAGCGGCCGGAGAGCCGTCATCACCTCGGTGAACTGCGCGAAATCGCGGAATCGGAACCACTCCCGCAGACCCTCGACCGTGTCCGCCGGCAGCGCCACGCGGTGGCGCCGGCTCAGCTCCAGCAGGACGGCGGGCGGGATCGCGCCGAAGAGGTGCACGTGCAGCTCGGCCTTCGGGGTCGTGTCGAGCATCACAGGACGCGGAGGAAGGCGTTGACGCTGCTGACCACGTCCAGCTCCGCGATCCGCTCGCGCGTGCGTCTGAGCGCGGCGTCCGGCGACGGGTGCGTCGTCACCACGAACTCCGCGGAGACGTCGTCGGACTTCTTCTGGATCGCGCTGGCGATGCTCACGCCCTCCTCGCCGAAGACGGCGCAGATGCGCGCGAGCACACCGGGGAGGTCGGTGACACGGCAGCGGAAGTACGCGCGCGAGCGCACCTCGTCCATCGACATCACCCGCACCTCCGGGTCGAGGTCGAGCCGGGCCCGGTGCTGCACCTGGCGGTGGATCGAGCGCGCGAGATCGATGATGTCGCCGACGACGCTGGACGCCGTCGGCCGGCCCCCCGCCCCCAGGCCCTGCAGCAGGACCTGGCCGACCAGGTCGCCCTCGATGTAGACGGCGTTGGCGGGCCCCTCGACCCCGGCGAGCGGGTGGCCGTGCGGGACGAGCACCGGGTGGACGCGCGCCTCGACGCGGCCGTCGTCCCCCCGCGCGGCGTACGCGAGCAGCTTCACCTCGTAGCCGAGCTCACGCGCGTAGCGGAAGTCGACTGGCTCGACGCCCTCGATCCCCTCGCGGTAGACCTGGTCCGGACGGACCCGGGCCCCGAAGCCGATCGAGGCCATGATCGCCAGCTTGTACACGGCGTCGTGGCCGCCCACGTCGTCCGTCGGGTCGGCCTCGGCGTAGCCCTCGGCCTGGGCTTCACGGACCGCCTGCTCGAGCGTCAGCGCCTGGTTGGCCATCCGCCCCAGCACGTAGTTGGTCGTGCCGTTGATCACGGCCATGATGCGCTGGATGTCGTTGGCCAGCAGGTCCACCTTGAACGTGCTGATGAGGGGGATGCCGCCGCCCACCGCCGCCTCGAAGTACACGTCCACGTTCATCTCGGCCGCCAGGTCGAGCAGCTCCGGGCCGTGCTTGGCCATCACCAGCTTGTTGGCGGTCACCACGTGCTTGCCGTGGCGGATCGCGCGCTCCAGGAAGGTCCGGGCCGGCTCCTCGCCGCCGGCGACCTCCACCACCACGTCGATGGTCTCGTCGTCGAGCACCGCGGCCGGGTCGGTGGTCAGCAGGCCGCCGGGCAGTTGCACGGCCCTGGGGAGGGACGGGTCCCGGATCAGGACGCGATCGAGCAGCAGGTCGACGCCGGCCCGGCGCCGGAGCACCTCGCGACGGGCGAGCAGACGATCGGCGACCTGGGCGCCCACCGTCCCCAGACCGATCAATCCGATGTGAAGCGCAGCCGGTTGCATCGCGGTAATTCTGCCGTCCGTGGCACCTCCGGGACCCGCGCCGAGCGCACGCTCGGCCTATGGCATGTGGGTCAGGTGGTCCTTGATGACTCCCGCCCAGCCGATGTCCGGGGGAACCGCCACCGCCACGACCACCGAGACCAGCAGCACGATCGCCAGGGCCGCTGCGCCCAGCGCCGAGGCCACGGCCACCGGGCGCTGCCACGAGTCGGCGAGCGGCCGGGTCAGCTCGACCAGGTCGGGCACGCGGCGCGGCCGCCAGCCCGTGACCTCCGCCCGCAGTGCGGACACGACCTCGCTATCGATGGGATCTCGATCCACGGTCACCTGTACGAACGGCCGGGCGCGGAGTTTTGGTCGGTGCCCTCCGGAGCCCCGTTGCCGCCGAGACCGCCCTCCGGAGGGACGAGCTTGCGGCGCATCACGGTCATGGCCTTGGCGATCCGCGAGGCCACCGTCCCG